>CBFGQF010000007.1:0-21624 GCA_965650865.1 uncultured Alphaproteobacteria bacterium
GAAATTGAACCGCATTGTCGAAAATCCGCGCGCAACCATGGCTTGATACAAAAGATACGTATTCTTGTTGTTCATCGTGCCGCCATGTTCGGGCGACGGGTGGAGGACGAGGGCCAGCGGAGCATTCGGCGTTTTGGAGTGGTGATAACGTGCTTCCAGTCGGCCAGCGGGGCCATTGAAAATAATTTCCGGCATTGTGTATGGGGTCCTTCGTGGTCGAAAAACAAATAATCTTCGGCTATCATATACTGATCCGATCTTTTATTTGCAAAGTTTTTTCGATAAAGCTTTGTTATAACTGTGAGCAGTGGATAAGTTAGGGAAATTCCCCGCTTTTACCTATGACAATTGAAAGTTAGCGCGCGAGCACGCAAAATAATTATGACAAAGATATATCTGGATTACAACGCCACCTGCCCCATCCGCGATGAAGTGATCACGGCCGCGGCCGATGCGATGCGCGTCACAGGCAACGCATCGAGCGTTCACGGCTTTGGCCGCGCTGCGCGCAAACTGGTGGAGGATGCGCGCGGCTCTGTCGCCGCACTCGTGAATGTCCGACCCGCGCAAGTGATCTTCAATTCCGGAGCATCCGAAGGCAACAACACAATCCTCTCCGGCTATCGCGACAAGGTGGTTATGATCGGCGCCACCGAACATCCCTCGGTGCGGGAGGCCGCGCCCCATGCACACCAAATTCCGGTCGATCACAATGGCGTGATCAATATCGCTGCTTTCGGTGACATGCTGACGCTTCACAAACCCGCGCTCGTGGCCATCCAGTATGTGAACAGCGAAACAGGCGTGGTGCAACCAATTGCCGAGCTCGCCGCAAAGGCGAAAGAATCCGGCGCATTGTTCCTGTGTGATGCCGTGCAGGCGGCGGGGCGCATCGACATCGATTTCAAAACGCTGAATGTCGATTACCTGACTCTCGCCGCGCATAAATTCGGCGGCTGCCAAGGCGTGGGCGCACTTGTGTTCCGCGAAGGACTGCAAATGCCCAAATTCATCCATGGCGGCGGTCAGGAAAAACGCCAGCGTGCGGGCACCGAAAATGTGGCCGGAATCGCGGGCTTTGGCGTCGCGGCGCAACTTGCAAAAGAAAACATCGCGCAATATCAATCGCACACCGCCGCGCTGCAATCCGCTTTGGAAACAGGCCTTCGCAAAATCGCGAACGATATCGTCCTCACCGGCGAAGCCGCCCCCCGCGTCACGAACACCACCAATATCATTGTGCCGAACGCTCCGGCCGAAACCATGCTGATGGCGCTTGATCTGGAAGGCGTGGCGGTCTCCAGCGGCTCTGCCTGCTCCTCCGGCACCTTCAAACCGTCCCATGTCCTGACCGCCATGGGCTATAGCGAGGACCAATCCCGCTCCTCCTTGCGTTTTTCGTGCGGGTACGCTACGACAATCGCCGAAATTGACGCGGCGCTGGATATTTTCGCCCGCGTCCTAAATAGAATAAGACAATAACCTCAATAGGCCGCCGGCTCGACGGAGCGCAACAGCGCGACGGGTGACGACGGCGGGAACAAAAAAATGCCTAAAATTACATTCTTGCTCAAAGACGGTTCCGAAAAAGTGATCGATGCGCCGGTCGGCCTGTCGCTGATGGAAGTGGGCCTGAAAAACAACGTGGACCAGATAGAGGGGACCTGCGGCGGCGGCCTCGCCTGCGCGACATGTCACCTGTATGTCCACCCCGATTGGTGGGATCGCTGCCTCCCCGATGGCGAACGCAGCGACGATGAAGAAGACATGCTTGATCTTGGCTTTGACGTGCGTAAAATGTCGCGCCTTTCGTGCCAGATCATGGTGACCGATGACCTCGACGGTTTAATCGTCGCTGTGCCGGGAACCAAGACGGGCTGGTAATCGCCCGAAAACACCCCCTTCCTTGAACATCCCCGTTGAGCCGGGCTTGACTTTTGCCTGATATGTCCATATATTTGGACATATGGACATACAATCCGCCCTCATCGCGTTCGACGCCCTGTCACAGGAAACCCGCCTGCGGGTTTTCCGCCTGCTGGTCGAACAGGGCGAAGACGGCATGCCCGCGGGGAATATCAGTACGGCTCTTGACATGCCGCACAACACCTTGTCGTTCCATCTCAATCATATGAGCAACGCAAACCTCATCCTCTCCCGCCGTGAAGGCCGGTCGATCATCTACAGCGCGAATTTTCAACTGATGACAGACCTGATCCGCTTTATGGTGGAAGATTGCTGCCGCGTCGAATTCGCCAATATCCGCAATGACCGGAAAAAAGGCTCGTCGGTGATTGAACTGATGAATTGCTGCCCCCCTCAACCGAAAAGGAAAAAATCATGAAACTCTCCGATGTGAAAGCCGCCCTTGCCACGCTCAATCAAGTGCAATTCAAATTGCCGGATGGCACCTATCTGCCGCCGCATTTCCACGTGACCGAAGTGGGCCTTATCACCAAGCATTTCATTGATTGCGGCGGAACGGAGCGGGATGAGCGCGTGATCAATTTCCAGCTGTGGAGCGCGGATGATTACGACCATCGCCTCGCCCCGCAAAAATTCCTGAAAATCCTCGATATCTCGAAAAAGATTATCGGTGAAGAGGATCTTGCGATAGAGGTAGAATACCAACAATCCACCATCGGCAAATTCGGTCTAGACTTCGACGGCGCCGATTTTGTTCTGACCCCGAAACAAACCGCCTGCCTCGCGCTCGATGCCTGCGGCATCCCCCCGCGCACGCAAGTGGCGCAAGGCTCATGCTGCGGGACCAGCGGGTGCTGTTAATTTATTTTTCAAGTTTGAAAGAAAGCTGGGATTGTAATTACTCGTCAGACTTATTTTTTGCACTACCAAAAAGATAACCTAAAGAAAGAGTTATTATACTACTTAATGGAGTAAGAATATCTTTATTAAGCCCCCCGTCTTTAAGGAAAGCAACGGCCATCATTATTAAGCAGGCCGCGATAGCTATAAAACTAATATTTCCAGGTTTTTCTTGGTTACATCCCACAAGCTTACCAACCAAGCCTAATTCAGCTTGTTGGGTTCTAAAAGTGTGATCTAATTTGCGTTGCTCTTGTCTAGCACGTTCGTCAGGTTCTGGAACGCGCGGAGAAGTATTACGAATATCATCTATCGTAACAGGGGCCGGCAGTTGCGGAGTTTCAGGACTATTATCTGACATGCTCTTGAGGGATCGTATTCACAAAATATTGTTGAATACTGGAGTTAGGTATTTCATCAACTCCCCCTCGATAAGCAATTTCCCAAGGTGAATTTTGCTCGTGGGTCATGGTTGATAGTGTTAAAGCGCTATAACCAACATAGCGCTCCCAAACAGCATCTAATATCTCATAAAAACGTATATTGTTATGATTAACTACGTAAGATTTAAAATCATTTGAAACTGGATCGTACTCCTTTCCATAGCTTGATATACCCCCACTACCAAACTTTTTAAAGCATTGATATATGCTAGGGATAACAGGCCCATGTTGCCAAGCTTGAAATGGCTCATCTACAGCAGGCATTCCAATAACAGCTAGGTGCCACCCATTCAAAAAATAGATAAGTTTTTGCAGTTTAAGTGGTGAAATATCTTGGCGTGACTCTTTGAAAGCCCGCTCTAAAATTGAGTTTGCAACATGTAGTGCTTTATAAGGCATGCCGACAGTCATAGCGTGATTCTATCCTTTCACAACTAAAAAATGAATCCCATAAAAGTAAAGTTCCAAGTTTTTAATCGGCCCTATAAACCTAATTATCTCCTTAAGAAAGTTAATACTCGTTTAAAATAATAGGAACATAAAGTGAACAAAAAAGCAACATGATAATTATTATAGGCTTTTATTCCTATTTATGATATACTGGTTCCTTTTTTGAAAGGACCACGATATGACCGCCGCCCAGACAACCACACCCCGCCCCAACAACAATGGCTGGAGCCCCGAACGCCGCGCCCGTCAATCCGCCGCCATCCGGCGCTGGGCCCCGTGGAAAAAATCCACCGGCCCCAAAACCGCGGCCGGCAAGGCCCGCGTCGCCCGCAACGCCGTGAAAAACTGGCCGGAGCCGATGCGCACCGTCAAAACATGTTTGGCGCTGCATAACCTCTATCTTGCTGAATATAAAGAGTTTTCAAGGATGGCCCGCGAAAAAGGCAAAAACAAACTATTGGATCGGCGCCTCAAATACCGGGAAAAAGCCCTCGTCAAACTCGGCTATGCGATCAACGGGCGGATAATTGAACTGCTTGAATCCGGAATATGCAAAAACCTTGCTTTTCCGCCCCCTCTTCCTATAAAAGTTAACGCGAAATGACGAATGAAACACTCAACTCCATGGGCTTTGCCAAGCCCGAAAAAGATACCCGCGTGGTGGTTGCCATGTCGGGCGGGGTTGATTCATCCGTGACCGCCGCCCTCCTCCACGAACAGGGCTATGATGTCGTCGGCGTCACGCTGCAACTTTATGATTACGGCGCGGCCGTGAGCCGCAAGGGCGCGTGCTGCGCGGGACAGGATATTTACGATGCGAAACGCGTTGCCGAAAATCTCGGCTTTCCGCATTACGTCCTCAATTACGAAGACAATTTTAAAGAGAGCGTGATTGATGGTTTTGTCGATTCCTATCTGCAAGGCGAAACGCCGATCCCGTGCGTGAAGTGCAACCAGACCGTCAAATTCCGCGATCTTTTGAAAGTGGCGCGCGACCTCGGCGCGGATTGCATGGCAACAGGACACTATATTCAACGCATCGTGAATGAGCAGACGGGGCAAGCGGAGCTTCACCGCGCCGCCGACGTGACAAAGGACCAAAGCTATTTCCTTTTTGCGACAACGCAGGAACAGCTTGATTTCCTGCGCTTCCCGCTGGGCGGCTGGGATAAATCCATCACGCGCGCACATGCGGACCGTTTGGGCCTTGTGAATGCCGCAAAGCCCGATAGCCAGGACATTTGTTTCGTGCCGAACGGTGATTACGCCGCCGTCGTGAAGAAAATCGCGCCGCAGGCGGGCCTGCCCGGTGACATCGTGCATATCGATGGCCGCGTGCTCGGCCGCCACGACGGCATCGTCGGTTACACGATCGGTCAACGCCGCGGCCTTGGCATCGGCGGCGGGCACAATGATGCGAACGATCCGTTCTATGTCGTGAAAATCGACGCATCGCAAAACCGTGTGCTGGTCGGGCCGAAGGAAGCGCTCGCGCGCGATGTTGTGTATCTAAAGGAAAGCAATTGGCTTGTCGCCTCTTCAAACCTCCCCCCGCACGCGGGGGGATTAGAGGGGGGGGCCAAAAACTCCCTCTCCCTTCAGGGAGAGGGTTGGGGTGGGGGCCTTCCGGTTCAAGTCAAAGTTAGAAGCATGACCCGCGCGGTCGATGCCACACTCTATATCGGCGAAGGCGGCTCGGCGGAAATCCATCTGGACGAAGCCCAATATGGCGTATCGCCCGGACAAGCCGCCGTTTGCTATCTCGGCTCCCGCGTGATCGGCGGCGGATGGATCTCCGGCTCTTCCCTCAAATCCATGCCAATCGCGGCTTGACAAGGGGGGCCGAAAAGGCCATAAAGCTGCTCTGAAAAAAGATGGCTCTGTAGCTCAGTGGTAGAGCAGAGGAATCATAATCCTTTGGTCGCAAGTTCAAATCTTGCCAGAGCCACCATCTTCCAATCCTCCCCGCCGTTGTAATCAGAACGGGCACGGCACCGTGAAGGTCATCTCTTCCTGCGTCGACGGATGGCGGAAGGTCAGGCTTTCGGCGTGGAGCTGTAAACGTTCTGCCGCCGCCAGCGCATCTCCCTTCGCATAGAACTCATCACCAAGGATAGGATGGCACAACGCGAACATATGGATGCGCAGTTGGTGCGTGCGCCCTGTTTTGGGATAAAGGCGCACACGCGTCACCCCCTCTTCCCGTTCGATGACTTCCCAGTCGGTATGGGCCGGTTTTCCGTGTTCGAAATCCACCTTGTGGCAGGGACGGTTGTGGAAGTCTTTGGCCAAAGGATAGTCGATATATCCCTTATCAGGTTTTAATTGCCCCCACACGCGGGCCACATATGATTTCTTTGTCTCGCGGTTTTCAAACTGAATGCCGATATAGGCGTGCGCCACCTTGTGCTTGGCCATCACGACAACGCCCGATGTGTCTTTATCAAGCCGGTGAATGACAGAGGCGCGCGGATGGATTTGCTTCACGCGGTATTCGAGACAGTCCCAAAGGGATTTATCCTTGCCGGGCACATGGAGCAACCCGCTAGGCTTGTCGATGACAAGGATATCATCGTCTTCATAAATAAAGACGGGCGGGCCTTTCGGCGGTTCATAAAAAAATGTTCCGGTTTCATTTTCCATGGCGCGGCGATCCTATGGATTTTCACCGGAAATAGCAAGAAAAGCGCGGGGGGCATAAAAGAAGCCGGATGGGTGGGGAAATACACCATCCGGCCCGTCTCTGGAGGAGACTAACTTTACAAAGACTAAAACGTTTAGGCGGCAACCTTTTGCAGGGCTTCTATCGGCTCGCACACATTGATCAGAACACCGTTCGGATCAACGACGACAAAATGGTTGTTGCCATGGATATCCGTGCCAAACGTCTTAAAGAACTCCAGACCTTCCATATAAAGATGGTCGTAAGCCGCTTTCACATCGGTATTGTACAGATTGAGGATCAGCCCCTTCACAGGCGGTACATCCTTTACGCAGGGATGCGTATTTTCAAACACAGAAATACACAGATCGGGGTCATCCTGTTTTTGCAGCAGGACATACCCGTCTTTCTCGATGATGGCGGCGAAACCGAAATGATCTTCATAGAAGTTTACAGTCGCAACCAGCTTGCCAGAGATGAGAGTCGTGTGAAAACGCCCCATATCACCCTCCATTGTTAAAGAATTAGACTCCCGTCTTGTAATTACTGACAGTGCCAATAATTACTGACTGACAGACAGTCAATATAAGGTTATTGACATACTGACCATCCGTCAATATCGTTTTTTGACTACCTGTCAGAAGGTTTTTGCATAATTTATATAACGCATATAACTAAGAGTTTGTTTTATGGCTAAAAAAAGCGGCCCGAACCGCGAAAATCTGGAAGCCACACGGCGCGTTTTTTTGGCGATTGCCCGTAAGGAATTTTCAACAAAAGGCTATTATGGCGCCTCAACCGGCGACATCGTCGAAGAGAGCGGAATGGCGCGCGGATCGCTTTATTACCATTTCGGCGACAAAAAAGGCCTGTTCAAAGCCGTCTATGAAGAAGCGATGATCGAGATGCAGGATGTTGTCAGAAACAGCATCAAGGACCTCAAGGATCCGTGGGAACGTTTTATCAAAGCCTGCCTGACTGTGCTGGATTTGTGTATGCAAAACGATATCCGCCGGATTGTTGTCGATGTCCACACGGCCCTTACCTATCGCGAGCGTTTCGAGATTTTGACACGCACACTTATTGGCGAGTTCACAAATATCCTGACCGTAACAATAGAATCAGGTTATTTCCGCGGACACAACCCGCGCCTTCTTATGATGATGATCTTCGGGATCATCAGCGAATCCGGCCGCAGTTTCGAAATTTCGAATGATATTGCCAAATCGCGTCAGGAGCTTGGCGATACGCTGGTAAAGTTCCTCGAAAGCGCCCGTGCCTAGAAGCATCGATCCCGCGAACCTGATCCCGATGGATTTGTTCGCGGGCGCAGAGCCTGTCGCCATAGACCTTGTTTATGCGGATGCGGCGCATCCGGAAAACATTTTCAAAACGGCATTGTATCACCGCGATGCGCGTCTTTCCCTGCACAAGGACCTTGCCAAAATCGTTCTTGCCGTCGCGCGCGATTTGCATGACCACGAGGGATGGACCCTCGTTCTAAAAGACGGGCTGCGCCCCGTTGAATCCGAACAGGCGGCGATGGAAACGCAAACGATCAAAGACAATCCGCATTGGCTTGAAGGGCCGAACGTGCTGTTTTCAAAACCCGGCACCGGCGCCCATCCGCGTGGTATGGCGATCGATGTTTCTGTTACGGATGCCCGTTGCGCCGAGCCCGTGAATATGGGCACTGTCTTTGATGAAATGACCGCGCATTCCGCGCGTGATTATAACGGGTTTGAGAAAGCCGTCCTGAACAATCGCCGTATCCTGGAGCAAAGTTTTATCGCGCAAGCCGCCCGCCTTGGTCTTCCCATGCTGCCCCTGCCGTCCGAGTGGTGGGACTTCCGATTCCCGCGCAGCCATTACGAACAATGGAGCCCGCTCCGCGAAGGGGACCTCCCATTGCCGCTACGCACAATAAATCCTGCATGCGATGATACCGGAGAATGGCAATCGCGCTTTGACAAGACAATGAAAGAGGTTCTTAATTCCCTTTGATCCATAATAGGAAATAACAAGGAGAATGAACATGCGTAACCTCGCCCTGCTTGCCGGATTGTGTTTTGCATCGATTATACCAACCACCTCATATGCGCAGGTCAAGGCGCCAACCGGATTGTGGCTCACTGAAAATCAACGCTCCGTCATCGAGCTTTACCGCTGCGCACCCGATAAGCCGCTCCTGTGCGGCAAGATCGCATGGATCATTAAGGACGGTATGCAATTCGATACGAAAAACCCGGATGCATCAAAACACAAGACACCGCTTTGCGGCATGACGATTTTGTCTGGCCTGAAAATGGACACCCCCACAAAATGGTCTGGCGGCAAGGTCTATAAGGCCGACGAAGGCGATACCTATGATGCCAGCATGACTATCCTGTCCGATGACAAGGTCGAACTGCGCGGCTATATGGGCATTTCGATGTTTGGCAAATCGCAGACATGGACCCGCGTTTCCGCCAAGGATTATCCGCGCTGTAAGGCACCATCTGCGGAATAACTATGAAACGTTAATATATCAAGGCCCTGCCACGCGCAGGGCCTTTTCTTTGCCAGTTGCCATTATGGAATAATATGCTACATTCCGGAAATTAGAGTATAGTTATAGGAGATCACAATGCCCACCGATTGGGAAGGTCCAGCGTCCGAAACACCACGATTTGCAGCCGGTGACAGCGTTTCATACGACCTCGGATTAAAAAGATATTTTACCGGTCAAGTTAAAGACCATTTCACAACCAAGCACCCGATCGATAGAGACCGCGATGTCGTCACGATTGTCGTTGAAAATGCCGTTATGATGGAACAAAAACGCCATTTCGGCATCGGCCCCAAATTCTGGGAGGCGACACATCTTCAGGGAACACAGCACGTTCTGCAAAGATTTGCCTTCCCGCTGGGATATGCCGCCCAGAAATATGGCGCATCGGGACCGCAATAATCTTTCTAGCCCACATGTTGTTTCCACGCCCCTGCGTGGAAATTTCTTTTGTGAAAGCGCCCCTTCCGCGCTAAGACAATTCCTATGAAGATTGTCGACTCCCTCACCGCCATTCACAATGATGCGCAAGGCCCCATCCTTGCGATCGGCAATTTCGATGGCGTGCACAGGGGGCATCAGGCGATTTTAAAAACGGTGAAAGACCTGGCCACCGCGGCGGGCGTGCCTGCGGCGATCCTGACCTTTGAACCGCACCCGCGCAAATTGTTCCGCCCCGACGATCCGCCATTCCGCATCACCCCGCCCGCGATCAAGCATCGCCGTCTAAAGGAATGCGGAATCGATATCGTCTATTCCCTGCCCTTCGACTGGAACTTCGCGAGCCAGAGCGCGGAAGATTTCATTGCCAATATACTTGGCGCGATCAAACCATCGCGGATTGTGATTGGAAAGGATTTTCGCTTCGGCCAGCTTCGCAAAGGCACACCGGAAATGATCGCGGCGGCGGGGTACAATCTCGAACTGGTCGGCGATATTGCGGGGAATAACGGACGCCGCTATTCCTCTACCGCTGTGCGCGAGGCGTTGCAGTCCGGCGACATGCAAACCGCGAACGATATTCTCGGCTGGGATTGGGAAATCGAGGGGCCCGTTTTCCGCGGCGACCGCAGAGGCCACGATCTTGGCTACCCCACCGCCAACGTCCTGCTCGGCGATACGCTTCACCCGTCTTACGGCGTTTATGCAACATGGGTGCAAATCGAAGGGGAAGATACGTGGTTGAAGGCCGCCACCAATATCGGCATCCGTCCGATGTTCGAATTGAAACAGGGGCAGGTGGAAGCGCACATCCTTGATTTCCCGGACCGCGACATCTATGGCCGCTTGCTCAGGATCAAGCCTGTGGTCCGCCTGCGCGGAGAGGCAAAGTTTGGTTCCTTGCAAGAATTGACCGCACAAATAGAAACCGATTGCGAACAAGCGCGAAAGATATTGACGGACTGATCAGGCGGGAGTATGCCTGCGCCCCATGCCAAACATCCTGGATAAAATTATGGCGCCTTTCCATACGGCCGCCGCCCCGGTTCCCGAAGACGAAGTCGTTACGCTCGTCGAAACATCGCATTACCTGAACGATGGATCGATTGCCACCGCGCAACCTTATTACCGCTTTGCCGCGCTTGATGATGTTATCCCTTTCCTTGCCCTGACCAAAGATATTGCGGAAACCAAAAACCATAGCCACAAGGCGATGGAACTGCGCAGCCATTACGATCATCTCAACGGGATCAAAACATTCGTCATATCGGGCCGTGATATCGAAATGGCGGCCGTCTTGAAATGGCCCGCGCAAGGCAGGCTGCAACTCGATGCCATCATCATCCGCGAAGGGGCCGAGCGCACCTGTCTCGCCTGCGGCCCCGAAGGGGCCAGCCGCGACTGTGTGGATCAGTTTTTAGTCTGTTTCCGCGATGCGGCCACCGCCTTGCAGGCCGACCCGAACGGCCTGAAAAGCGATGCGGAAAACGCCCTTCGGGAACAGTTGCATCATGCCTACCATTGCCTGACGCTCGACCGGATCCTTAGCGGTTTCGATAAAAACCCTTTGCGCACAGGGCCTTAGCGCCGCTTCCATCCACAGCCTGTGGATAAGTCTTGACGAAATCCCTGTTTTCTGGGCATATCGCCACAAAATGACCGCGCCTTAACCACAATAACAATAATGCGCGGCGATAGAGGATATGGCGATGAAAAAGGACTTTGCGAACGCGGGCAGCTCCCTTGCGCATGATAGGCGCAACTACAGACTGCCGACACGCGATCAACTCTATGCCGGTGATTTGAGAGACCACGAGGCCTATTTCGACGGCGAAGAAGGTATAGATTTCGCCGCAGAACCTGTGATTTTTGCCACTCTTTGCCCCGAGGAAGCCGCCAAAGCAGCACAACCCATTCAAGGCAAGCAACAGCAGCAAAAGATGCCATCTGTTGAAATGCTCAAAGAAAAATACAAACAGCAACAGCAGCAACAATCGCAACTGGTTTTAATGTAATCATGAATCGTGCTCTAAGGAATACAGCACAGAACATGGGAACCTGCTTTGGTCAGACATCGCGTGGACAAACGGTGACTGCGCAAATCATTCCGTTGCATACACCTTCGACAGACTTGTCTAAATTGAGCGATACAGCGCGCGCGCAACTCGCCGCACAAAAGGCAATTATCCCGAACCTGATCGCCAATGGCGGCATAGATGATGAAAATCATTGGGTCTTGATCCACCCGCACAAAGAAGACCTTAACCAGACACCATATATCAAATGGTCTTTCCTGGAATTCAAAAAGCATTTCACGCCATAATCCCCCTGCCCAAATGCGTTGAAAGCGGCTATGGTTGAAACACCATGTCCGATATTTTCGCAACGCTCGCCCTCAACATTCTTCCCCTCTATATCATCATCGCCCTTGGCTATATCGGCGGGCGGTGGATGGATGTGAATTTGCCGTCCATGGCGACGGTCGCGATTTACCTGATCGCCCCGATGGTCAATCTGGGCGCGATGATGCAACTGGATTTCGATCCGCAATATGTGGCCTTGCCCCTGTTCATCTTCGGGACATCGGTCACGATTGGCCTTGCCACCTATCATTTCGCCACGCGCCGCTGGGGCAATACCTCGGCGAATTTGATCGCGATGAGCAGCGTGACCGGCAACACCGGCTATTTCGGCCTGCCCTTGATCCTCGCTCTCTTCGGCCCCGAAGCCACAGGGCTTTACCTGTTTATGAACGTCGCACTTCTTATGAGCGAACTGGGCCTTGGTTATTATTTCGGCGCGCGGGGCCATGCCGATGTGAAGGGCGCGCTGAAAAAAGTGATCCGGCTGCCCGTCATCCATGCGGTTTGGATCGGATTGCTGCTCAATTCCATGGATGTTGAACCGAATGACCTCTTCCTGCGCTACTGGAACTACGCCATCGGCGCGTGGGTGATTATCGGCATGATGTTGATTGGCGTGGCCCTTGGCAAACAGGCCAGAATCGAACTGGATGCCCGCCTGATCAAATGGCTTTTTACTGCCAAGTTTCTGGCGTGGCCTGCTGCCGCCGCCGCCTTTATCGCCGCGGACCTGCATCTCTTCCACGCCTTTGATGCGGATATCTATCGCATAGTCACTATTTTCTGCTGCGTCCCTCTGGCGGGCAATCTTGTCGCATTTGCCGCCAACCTCAACATCCACCCAGAACGGGCGGCGGGCGCGGTTTTGCTCAGCACCCTGCTCGCCATAGTGTTCCTTCCGGCGGCTCTGATGTTGCTGAATATGGTGTTATGAATAATTTTAAGTCTTTCTTTTTCCGCGCAATTTGCTAAGTTGGTGCCATGCATTCCTCAATCCGTGTCATTACACGAATTATTCTCCCGGTTCTGGCGTAAGAACCGGGTATTTCCGCTGAATTTTCCTTTTTTAGAACCACTTTATTTTGTAGGGTAGCCCTCGAATTCCGAAGGTGATGTGAGACAATGAGCAACAACGACAACAACGTGAACGCCGACCAATACCGTGATACGGTGTTCCTCCCCAAAACCGAATTCCCGATGCGCGGCGATTTGCCGAACAAGGAACCCGGCTATGTCAAGCGCTGGCAGGAAAACGATCTTTACGGACAAATCCGTAAAGCATCGAAGGGACGCAAGAAATGGATCCTTCACGATGGCCCGCCTTACGCCAACGGCAATATCCATATCGGCCACGCCGTCAACAAAATCCTCAAAGACCTGATCAACAAATCATGGCAGATGAAGGGTTTCGATGCGCCTTATGTGCCGGGCTGGGACTGCCATGGACTTCCCATCGAATGGAAGATCGAAGAAAAATACCGCGAAGCCGGAAAAGACAAAGATGCCGTTGCCCCCATTCAATTCCGCGCCGAATGCCGCGATTTCGCGCAAATGTGGGTCGATACGCAAAGCGAACAGTTCCAGCGCCTCGGCGTGATCGGGGATTGGAAAGACCCGTACCTCACCATGACAAAGCATGGTGAGGCGCGCATCGTCGGTGAAATCCATAAATTCCTGATGAGCGGATCGCTCTATCGCGGCGTCAAACCCGTCATGTGGTCCTGTGTTGAAAAGACCGCGCTGGCCGAAGCCGAAGTGGAATACAAGGAACACAAATCCATTACCGTCTGGGCGAAGTTTCCGGTTGTTGAAACAAAGAATGCTGCCGTTGAGGGCGCAAACATCGTTATCTGGACAACAACGCCATGGACCTTGCCGAGCAACCGCGCGATTGCCTATGGCGAGCGCGTTGAGTATGCTGTTTACACCGTTGGCGAGGTTGCAGAAGGATCGAAGGCCAAGGCCGGCGACAAATTGGTCCTTGCAAAATCTTTGGCGGATTCCGTGAAGGAACAGGCGAAGATTACGACGTGGAGCGAATCCGAGAGCTTCAAGGGCGCGGCCCTTGAAGGCACCATCACGGCCCACCCTCTGCGCGGCAAAGGTTATGACTTCAACGTGCCTATGCTGTCCGGTGACTTTGTTACCGAAGACGCGGGTACAGGTTTCGTCCATATCGCGCCAAGCCACGGGATGGACGACTACATCCTCGTGATGAACACCAACGTCAAACGCCCATCGAACAAAATCGAAATTCCGGACAACGTGACCGATGACGGAAAATACCGCGACCATGTGCCGCTATTTGCGGGCCTTGAAATCCTGACGCAAAAAGGCGAAATGGGCGAAGGAAACTTTGCCGTGCTGAAAGCCATCGATGAAGCGGGCAACCTGCTCGCCAAAGGATCGTTACGCCACGAATACCCGCATAGCTGGCGCTCCAAAGCCCCCCTCATCTACCGCACCACGCCGCAATGGTTTATCGCGATGGATGATGAAAACAATCTGCGCGATGTCGCCCTCAAGGCCATCAAGGAAACAAAATGGCATCCGGCGGCGGGCGAAAACCGCATCAGCGCGATGATCGCGCAGCGTCCCGACTGGTGCATTTCACGCCAGCGCACATGGGGCGTGCCGATTGCGCTCTTCGTCAACAAAAAGACAGGCGAGCCATTGGAAGATGAATCCGTCCTAAAACGTATTTTCGATGCGTTCGAGGCGGAAGGGTCCGATGCGTGGTGGTCGAAGCCTGCGCAGGATTTCCTCGGCAACGATTACAATGCCGATGATTTTGAACAGGTCATGGATATCGTCGATGTCTGGTTTGAATCCGGATCGACCCATACTTTCGTTGTCGATGACCGCGCCGAGCTGGCGCAGCGTCAATCGGACCTCTACCTTGAAGGATCGGACCAGCACCGCGGCTGGTTCCACTCCTCCCTTTTGGAATCCTGCGGCACCAAAGGCCACGCGCCTTTCAAAAACGTGCTGACCCATGGTTTCGTGCTGGATGACAAAGGCTATAAAATGTCTAAATCCCTCGGCAACGTCATCGATCCGCTGGCCGAGATGAAAGTGCACGGCGCGGATATCTTGCGCCTTTGGACCGTCACATCGAATTATTCCGACGATGTGCGCATCGGCAAAGACACGCTGAAAAATGTCGGCGATCTGTATCGCCGTATCCGCAACACGCTGCGCTTCCTGCTCGGCGCGATTGACGGGTTCGATGGAGCGGAACGTGTCCCTGCGGCCGAATTCAAAAACATGCCAGAGCTGGAACAATATATCCTCTCCCGTATGGCGGCGATTGCGGAAAAAGTGGATCAATCGATCGAAGGATATGATTTCAACACGATTATCCAGACGCTTTATAATTTCTGCAACGATGACCTGTCTTCGCTGTATTTCGATATCCGCAAAGACCGTCTTTATTGCGATGCGCCGGATTCATTCGAACGCCGCGCAACCCGTACCGTGATGGCGGAGTTGTTTGATTTCCTCGTCACGCGCCTTGCACCCTACACATCGTTTACGTGCGAGGAAGCGTGGGATCATCGCCCCAAAGGCGTGTATGAAGAGGCAGAGAGCATCCATATCCGCACCTATTCCACCGTGCCGCATGAATGGCGCAATGAAACGCTCGAGGCGAAATGGGATAAAATACTGGATGTGCGCAATGTCGTGCTCGGCGCATTGGAACCGCACCGCGCCGCGAAAACAATCGGATCGTCCCTCGAGGCCGCGCCGAAGATCTATCTGTCGGACGAATTGACCGCCGCCGTGAAAGGGACAGATTTCGCCGAAGTCTGCATTACATCGCAGGCGCAAATCTTCCCCGCCGCAACGCCTGCGGATTCCTTTACCGATCCGAAAGTTCCGGGCGTTGCCGTTGTGTTCGCCAAGGCCGAAGGCAATAAATGCGCGCGCAGCTGGAAGATTTTGCCGGAAGTGGGGACGGACCCCGAATATCCGGACCTTTCCTTACGCGATGCCAACGCCGTGCGCTGGTATAAAAAACACAAGGAAGCCGCTTAGAATTCTCCCCCCGCGAGCGGGGGGATTAGAGGGGGGAGATGGTTTCACCCATCACAAAACGGGCAAGAGAGTTAAGAAACAACCCCACCGAAGCCGAAAAGGCTTTGTGGCAAGAGTTAAAGGCCACAAAGTTTAAATTCCGCAGGCAATATCCTATCGGCCCTTATTTTGCCGATTTTGCCTGTAAAGACAGTAAGCTGATTATTGAAGTTGATGGCGGACAGCACAATATAGAGACAGACCACATCAGAACGGAATATCTGGAAAAGCATGGATATCGTGTCATTCGCTTCTGGAACAATAGCGTTTTAAACAATATAGATGGCGTTATGGAGAAAATTGTAGAAATGCTGAACACTCCCCCCCATCCCCCCCGCACACGGGGGGGGCATGATGCCGCTAATCAAAAGGATGGGCGATAAATGTCCTACTGGAAACTCAGCTCTTCCAAATCCATCGTCGGGTTTTCGCTCGCGCTCGATGTGATTATTCTCGACCAGATCACAAAATGGCTGGCACTCGAATATATCATCCGTCCGCAGCACCAGCCGAACACCAATCCGCTCTCCCTCATCGACTGGATCATGGCCCCGCCGCCGCGCTGGCCGGCGACGCAGGTCGAGGTCACGCCCTTTTTCAATTTCAGCATGGTCTGGAACGAAGGGGTCAGCTTTGGGGTTTTAAGCAATATGGGCATCTGGCCGCTTTCCATCCTCTCCCTGCTCGTCACGGCTGTTTTCGCGGTGTGGCTGACGCGGGCGCAGGGCTGGACGCTCGCCGTAGGCCTTGCCTGCGTTATCGGCGGGGCCATCGGCAACGTCATTGACCGCTTTCGGTTTGGCGCGGTCGCGGATTTCCTCGATTTTCACGCCTATGGATGGCACTATCCGTCTTTCAACGTCGCCGATTGCGCCATAACGGTGGGCATTGCCTTGGTGGTGTTCGATGGGCTAATCTTGGAACCGAAACGCAAAAAACGTCTCGAAGAGGCCACAACATGACCAGACAGTTTCTTTCCATTCTTTTGATCGGTGCGGCCGCAGTGTCTGTTACGGCCTGCGAAGGCGCGAAGAAGCAATTCGATTTCTCAAAGAAGGCACCGGATGAATTTGCGGTTATGACGCGGGCCCCGCTTGAAATGCCGCCAAGCTATACGCTGCGTCCGCCGCAGCCCGGTGCGCCGCGCCCGCAGGAACAATCCACGGCCAATATGGCCCGTGAAGCCGTTCTCGGCCCCGATGCAGTGAAACAAATCGCCAAAGACAATCAGGTTAGCGCGGGCGAAGCCGTGTTGCTGCAAAAAACCGGCGCGGCGAACGTGAACCCTGCGATCCGCAGCGTGGTTGACCGCGAAACAGCCGAAATCGCCGAAGACGAAACACCGGGCATCGACACGCTCAAGAAAATGGTCGGCAAGGATGTAAAGCCACCGGCCAAAGTTGTTGACCCTGTGGCCGAAACCAACCGGATCAAGGCCAACAAGGCGGCCGGTAAACCCGTGACGGCCGGTGAAACCCCCACCAAAGAAGACTGATCATGCGCCTCATCCTCGCCCTTGCCCTGCTGCTCTTGCCTTCGCACGCGCAGGCCCAGACCTTTGGCGCAGAGGAATTCACCCTGCAAAACGGCATGCAGGTTGTGGTCATCCCGAACCACCGCGCGCCCGTTGTGACGCACATGGTGTGGTATAAAGTCGGCGCCGCGGAAGAGGCCCCCGGCAAATCCGGCATGGCGCATTATCTGGAACATCTTTTGTTCAAGGGGACCGAAAAAATCGCGCCCGGCGAATTTTCGAGGGCCGTCAAGACCATGGGCGGAAACGACAACGCCTTTACATCCCAGGACTATACCGCCTTTTTTCAAAGCATATCCGTAGACCATCTTGAAACGGTGATGGAAATGGAAGCGGACCGGATGCTGAACACCAATCCGCCGGAAGATCATTTCAAATCGGAAAAAGATGTGGTTCTGGAGGAACGTCGGCAGAGAACGGACAACGACCCGCGCGCGATTTTTCAGGAACAACTGAACAGCACGCTTTACACAAACCACCCCTACTCCATTCCTGTCATCGGATGGATGGATGAAATCAAGCTTTATGAATGGAAGGATGTAAAGGCGTTCTACGATCAATGGTATGCGCCAAACAACGCCATTCTGGTCGTCAGCGGCGATATCACGGCAAAAGAACTAAAGCCCGTCGCCGAAAAAACCTATGGCACATTACCGCGCAAGAACGTGCCCGAGCGTCTTCGCCCGCAAATCCCCCCAGCGAACGGCGACACGCTGCTCACCCTGCGCGACCCATCGGTGCATCAACCGGCGATCGTCAAAACTTTCCTCGCCCCGTCCGAAAGCCGTAACCGCGCGGACTCCCTTCCGCTTCAGGTCCTCTCCGAAATCATGGACGGGGGGCCAACGACGCGCCTGTATAAAAACCTTGTCGTGGATCAGAAAAAAGCGACGAATGTTCAATTCTATTACAACGCGACGGCGCTCGATTATGGCAGCATCTCCCTATCTGCCATGCCGGCCACAGGTGTCACGCTCGAAGAACTCGACCGCCTGATTGCGGATGAAATCGCAAAGATTTTGAAAGACGGTGTCAGCGAAACGGAAACCAAAGACGCGATCCAGCGATTGCAGGACGAAGCCATCTATGCCCGCGACAGCCTTGCCGGCCCCGCAATGATATTCGGGGCGGCGCTGACGACAGGCAGCACCGTTGCGGATATCGAAAACTGGCCCGCCGATATCGCCAAGGTCACGCCGGAACAAATCAAGGATGCCGCCATGCGGTATCTGGATGAAACGAAGCCCTGGATTCGCCCGCCGGTAACCGGTTATATGCTGCCCGCAGCCGCCAATGACAATGATCATGAAAAGGAACAGCAAGATGCACGATGACAAAAGACCATCGAAATATCTATGGCTGGGCCTGCTTTTTATTGCCATCCTGATCGGCCTTCTCGCTTTTTATGGCCTACGGGCACAGGCGGCATCGGACCGGTTCCTTGATATTCAAGAGGTCAAAACCTCTTCGGGCATTTCCGTGTGGCTTGTGGAAGACAACACCTTGCCCGTCATCGCCTTGCAGTATCTTTTTCTGGATTCCGGCACGGCGCTCGACCCGGATAGCAAACAGGGCCTTGTGCGCATGCTCTCCAACACGATGGACGAAGGCGCAGGCGATCTGGATGCGCATGCGTTTCAAAAAGCGTTATCCGACCATTCGATTTCCTTGTCCTTCTCTGCGGGGCGCGACGGGTTTGGCGGGCAGGTTAAAACGCTTTCCCGCAACAAGGATGTGGCGTTTGATCTGCTACAAAAAGCACTTGGCGCGCCGCGTTTCGATGCACAGCCACTGGAACGCATGCGGGCCGCCAATATCGCCCGCGTAAAATCATCAATGGGGGAACCGGAATGGATGGCCGCCCGCCTGATCAATGACCGCATGTTCGAAAACCACCCGTATGGAAAGAACAGCGGCGGAACGCTTGGCGGTCTTGCCGCCATCACGGCCGATGATCTGCGCGCCTTTCAAAAGAATTATCTGGCGAAAGACCGCTTACTGATTGCGATTGTCGGCGATATCTCCGCCAATGACGTTCGCACGGCCATGGATAAAATTTTCGCCCCCCTGCCAGAGGAAACGAAAGGAGATGGCATTCCTGATACTTCGCTGCGCAACGCCGGGAAAATCTATCTGTACGAACGGCCCATACCGCAAACGATGATCGAAATCGCTCTGCCCGCCTTTGGCCGCGAGGATAGCGATTATCACGCGCTGCAAGTCATGAACTATATTTTTGGCGGCGGCGGGTTTGGATCCCGCCTGATGGACGAGGTAAGGGAGAAACGCGGCCTGACCTATGGCATCTATTCCACAGTCAACAATTATCGCCACACAGATATACTCGGCATATCGACATCAACGAAGAATGAAAGCGCGGCCGAGGTTTTAAAAATCATCCGCGATGCGATGATCGCGATGCAGACAACGCCGGTTGGCGACAAAGAACTGGCGGCGGCGAAATCCTATATCACCGGGTCCATGCCGCTCGCCCTTTCTTCCACCGACCAGATTGCCGGGCTGATGCTCAATTTGCGCGTGGAAGGCATGGATATTGACTATCTGGATGGTTTCGCGGAAAAGATCAACGCAGTCAGCGCCGCCGACGTCCAGCGCGTCGCCAAACGATTGTTGAACCCCGATGCGGCGGTAACCGTCCTCGTTGGAAAACCTGAAAAGATAGAGAATGCAACCAAAATTGAAAGCCTCCCTAATGTCGAATAACCCCACGCATACAAAGGCATGGAAAGATCTCGCCGCCCACCGCTCCGCGATGGAAAATATCACCATGCGCGATTTGTTTGCCAAAGATGCAAAGCGGTTTGATATATTCAGCGTAAAAATTGATGACCTTCTCTTTGACTATTCCAAAAACCGCATCACCGAAGACACGATTTCCAAACTTGTCGCCCTGGCAAAGGAATGCGGCCTCGAAGACTGGCGCGCGAAAATGTTCGATGGCGCGGCCATCAATTCCACCGAGAAACGCGCCGTGCTGCATACCGCGCTGCGCCGCCCCGCAAGCGATACAGTCATGGTCGATGGCGAAAACGTCATGCCCTTTGTGCACGAAGTTCTGGACCGCATGAAAGATTTCAGCAGCGCCATTCGCTCTGGCACTTGGACAGGCCACACCGGAAAGCCTTTGCGCCATATCGTCAATATCGGTATCGGCGGGTCCGACCTTGGCCCCTATATGGTGTGTGAGGCGCTCAAGCCCTACACGCCTGCAAACATCGACATGCATTTCGTCTCCAACGTCGATGGCACGCATCTTGCCGAAACGCTCAAAGCAATCAATGCCGAAGAAACATTGTTTATTGTCGCGTCCAAAACCTTCACCACGCAGGAAACGATGGCCAATGCCGCGGCGGCGAAGGTCTGGCTGGTTGAAAAGCTCGGCGACAAAGCGGCGGTGGCCAGGCATTTCTGCGCGTTGTCCACGAACGTTCCGGCAGCACAGGCCTTCGGCATCGAACCGGATAACGTCTTCCCGTTCAAGGACTGGGTCGGCGGGCGTTATTCATTGTGGTCCGCCATCGGCCTGTCCATTTGCATCGCCGTCGGTTTCGACAATTTCCGCAAATTGCTCGATGGCGCCTATCGCGCCGACCGTCACTTTCAGGACGCCCCTTTGGACAAAAACATCCCGGTCCTGATGGCATTGATCGGCCTCTGGTACCGCAATTTCTGGAACATGCCATCCTATGCCGTTCTTCCGTATGATCAATATCTTCACCGCTTCCCCGCCTTCTTGCAACAGATGGACATGGAATCGAACGGCAAGGGCGTGGACCGCGACGGTAACAAGATCACGGATTATGAAACAGGTCCGGTCCTGTTCGGCGAACCGGGCACGAATGGCCAGCATGCGTTCTATCAGTTGATCCATCAGGGCACGGATGTCATTCCCTGCGATTTCATCGCACCGAAGAAAAGCCACAACAACATCGGCAACCAGCATGAACTGCTTTTGAACAATATGCTGGCGCAATCACAGGCCCTGATGCAGGGCCGCACATTGGAAGAGGCGGGCGGCAATATCTTCCGCGTCTTTGATGGCAACCACCCGAGCAACACGTTCCTCTTCGATGAAATCAATCCGGAAGCGCTCGGCTTCCTCATCGCCCTGTATGAACACAAGGTCTTCGTGCAAGGCGTGATATGGAATATCAATTCCTATGATCAATACGGCGTCGAACTGGGGAAGGAACTGGCAAATAAAATCGGCGGCGGCGATAGTGCATCCTTCGATTCCTCCACAAAAGGCCTGCTCGACT
>CBFGQF010000008.1:0-20910 GCA_965650865.1 uncultured Alphaproteobacteria bacterium
CTATTACAGGTCTAGAAAGACATCTGTGCCGTCGCAAGGAAATTGCGGCGGCATAATGTTATCTTGCAAGAGGCAAGAATAAGGTTTTATCCTTTTGACGGAATATTGCGCATGACCACGCAACCATGGGATTTAAGAGCTTCCAGAACTTCCGGGTTATCAGATAGGTTGAATTCCCTCTCATATTTTGTGGGCTTCTTATAGGGAAGTTCCAGATCACGGAAATCGCCGCATTTTGACGGTATCGATGATCTGATATAAACGGCGAAAGTCGGGGCTTCCTGATTAACATCCATATTCGCCAATTTTTTGACATTGATACGGTATGCGGACGGGTCGTTATTCAAAACGCTGGCCTTGATGGTTTCGTGTCCGCCCGGTGATGTCACGGAAAAATTGCCGCTAGCTGTCATTACACTCGAACCTTCGCCGTTTTGCATGCGTGTGGCTGCAAAGGCGGCTATGCTTAATCCCGCTGCGGCTATAAAGGCTACGATCATGAAACGGTTAAGGTTATGCATGGTCATCCTTCTATTTTTGACTGGTTGGATTTGACGATGATGCAACCATATTCTTCAAAGGCCTGAACCACGTCACGATGACCGCGCAGGTCGAAACTTCGCTTGTATTTCGATGGTTGCCAATAGGTGATATCCTTGCCTGTAAAATCACCGCACGTGGCGGGCAGGGTGCCGTTGGTATAGACGGCATAGGTTTCGGCGTTTTCGTTCGCACTGATATTGGCAAATTGCTGAATATCCAGCGTGAAATTCGAAAGCCGTTTATTAACGATATCGGCGCGCAACGGTTCGTGTCCTGCTGGTGATGCGGTTGGAATGCCGATATCGGCATGGTTGGCAGAAATCTTGGCGCGGCCCGCCCCGGCCAAGCCGCACAGAACCACAAGCATGATCAATGCAGATCCATATTTTTTCATGGTTTCTTTCCCGCTCTTTTCGGTTTTCTTCACCTATGAAAACGAGCGGGGCGGGGAAAAGTTCAAAGGAATTGCTGGTTAGTTAAATTCCCCTGAAGTTTAATGAGGGGACGTTCTGCGTGACCATTTCGGCCAATTGCACAATAGTGTCGTTATGTTTCTCGATGATAGGCGGTAAGACCAAGGTATTGAATGCAATCGCCAATGTAAAAAGGGCTCCACCGTATATTCCTTTTATCCGTGATGCCTCATGTTCTTCGGAGGGGGTATAACACTCGTTCCATTCTTTGCCAGTTATAATGTTTGCAAGGATGGGAACGCCAAGCGCGATACCCCCAAATAGCAAATACCCGGCGGCGGGTGTGGCGGCGAATTGAGTTAAAAATCCGTCATCGGCAGGGGTAAAACTTTTAGTAAGACGCTGTAGGGCGATAACACTACCCGCACCTGCGCCTGCGACAATGGAAAACTCATGGATAAAGCCATGCAGGTTGTCTTTATCCCTTGTGACAGTGTCGTGATCATTTGTCATGTCTTATCCCCCTTATGGGAATAATCATGAGCCGCTCCGCCGCTTGATGTAAATATTCAAATCAACTTATCCACCATTCGCGCGGGGATGGGCTTTTTTGTATATGGCGATCATTTCTTCTGCATTGATATCGGTATAACGCTGGGTGGTGGAAAGGGAGGCGTGGCCCAGAAGCTCCTGAATCTCCCGCAAATTCGCGCCGTTCTGGAGTAGGTGTGTGGCAAAGGAATGGCGCAGGGCGTGGGGCGTTGCGGTTTCGGGAAGGTTTAATGCACCGCGCAAATCACGCATCGCCTTTTGTGCAACTCCCTGATTCAGGCGTTTGCCGTTCTTGGTGCCGACGAAGAGGGGGCGGGTGCTTTCTTCCGCGTAAGGGCAGGCATCGCGATAGGCGGAAAGGGCATCGTTTACGAGGGGAAGCACCGGCACCTGCCTTTCTTTGCGGCCTTTACCGATCACGCGCAAAAAACCATCACGTGGCAGATCGTTGATGTTAAGCGACAGGGCCTCGTCGATCCGGAGACCGCAGCCGTATAGCAGTGTGAAGAGCGCCTTGTCGCGCAGCGTGACCCAGTCATCGCCTTCGGCTTTTTCAAGAAGGCGAAAGGCCTGTTGCTCTTGCAGGGGCCGTGGCAATTTGCGTGGTTGTTTGGGCGTGCGCACGGTCTTAATCGCTGCATTATGCGCGATGCCTTGTTTGTCGAGCCAGCCGAGAAAGTTTTTAAGACCAGAAAGCGTCCGGGCGCGGGACGATGCCGCCGCGCCGTTCACGGTCTGGCGCGACATCCATGACCGGAAATCCGGCAGGCTGGCGCTGGCAACATCGTTGATGCCGACGGCTTTGCCTTTATGATTGCTCAGGAACCTCACAAATTGCGACAGATCACCCGCATAGGCGCGTAGCGTGTGTTTGGAGACGTTCTTTTCGACCTTGAGCCATTGTTGCCATTCGCCAAGTGATTGGCTGAGGTCGGCGGCGCAGCAGAGAAGAACGTCTTCCTTGATCATGTCCTATTTCAGTTTTTCGGCGAAATTGATGAACCGGTCGACAAATCCCTGAAGGAATTTTTTTGTGTCTTCGTTGGTGACGTTTGATTGCTCGTCAAAAATGCCGTCTTTGTAGGTAAAATAAACTTCTCCCGGCAAAACGCTGCCGCCGATATCGCCCATGACGGCGCGCAAATGCTGTTGCACGGCCGCGGTGCCGATGGCGCCCGGTGTCGTGCCGGTGATGGCGATCGGCCGTTTCCATGCGCCTTGCCCCGATTTACGCGATCCCCAGTCGATCGCGTTTTTAAGGAGGGCGGGAATGGAGCGGTTATATTCCGGTGTTACCATCAATACGGCGTCATTTTGGGAAACCGCCTCGCCGAAAGCAAGTGCTTGCGCAGGCGTGTCTTTTTCAAGGTCCTCATTGAACATGGGCAAGGCCGCGATATCAATGAAATTGAAATTGGCCTTCCCTTGTCCGAGGTTGGCAAGGGCCTTTGCATATTTGCGGTTGATGGAATCTTTTCTGTTGCTGCCAACAATGACGGCGATGTTCAGGGTCATGATAAGTCCTTAAGCTTTGTGAATAATACCCCAGTCAACTAGGCCGCTTTTCCGTTTTGAAAAGCCCCTAACCGATGGAAAGCCACTGGCGGAACGCCCGTTCGACCACGCGGGCGAGGAAAAGAATCTGTTCTGTGCCCTGGTCTTCGTCGAACATTTCGGGATCGCGACTGCCAAAGGCGAGGATCGCAGGCGGGGTGTTCATCGAGATATCGACGCGCAGCAACGCCTGCGACTGGACGAGCGCGAACGCTCCGCCATAAATGGCTTCGATGCCGCTGATATTGGACTGAAGAAGGGCGTCCTTACCGGCCATCCAACGGTCGATCGTGCCTGGCGGGACGATGCGTATGCCGGATGTGAGGACATGCGGGATATCATTGCCATTGGTTTCAACGACGAGGACGGCAATATCGGTGTCGAGCATCGTTGCCATATCGGCGGTAATGATTTCAATGAATTCATCGAACGTGCGGGCCTCTAAAAGGCGCAGGATAACGTTCTGGATGCGCTGCTGGTTGTTCATATTGGAGCGCGCGTTTTCAATGAGTGTGCGGGCCGTGCCCATCACGCGTTCCTTGTCGTTTTTGAGGCGCTCGATCATCGCGGACTGGAAATCCCGGACATTCTTGCCTTGCTCGCTTTTGGTCGGCGGGACCAGGTAATCATACGCTTCCGGATTGTCCTTCAGAAAGGACGGGTTATCCTTCAGGTAGAGGAGGATATCTTCGACGGTCAGATCTTTTTCTTTTTCCACTGCGGCCACATTCGACATGAATCAGGTTCCTTTTTTATGATTCTAACACGGGGATTCTGGCGGGTATAAGCCAAAAATCGCTTGATAAATTCCATAATTACAAATAGTTTTTCGTTATGTTTGATGAAAAAACTTTGCTGGATAAAGTTTGTACGTTGGCCTTCGTAAAGCCTGACGGTTCCCGTACGGGCGGGCAGGGCGTTCTGATCATGCCGGATATCGTGTTAACCGCATGGCACGTTCTGGAAGATTTGCCTTTGGATGAAATTCGCGTAGAGCACGGTTCGGGAAAAATCGCCTCAATCGTGCGCGGGAAATATAGTCGTAAACATCCGGCGCTTGATCTGGCGACTGTTGAAATTTCGCGGCCTCTTTGTAAATCGTCTTTCGCATTTGTAGGCGATAACGATGCTATGCGTGACGGCTGGCTTGTGACGAATTATACCGGCGATACAACCATACATCGCGCAGGCATTGATTTCCGCCTGGCTGCCTTTGACGCAGAACATCTCTATCCTGAAAAACGAAGTTTTATCTCGGATATAGCAACAAGGCCCGGATATTCTGGCTCTCCGGTATTTGACAGCCGCGGACGATTATCGTCTGTTGTGTCAGGTACCGTTTCGTATGCCATTCGGGACACAGGTGAGCGGGTTAATGGCCACAGTCCTTATAATTTTGCCGGTCCTACCCCTACGCGCCTCGGCTGGTTCGTCCGGCAAGTTTTAGATATTTAACGGGTATTTTTGGCAATAAACATCTTTTCAAGCTACCCCTTTCTATGCATTAGTTATTTATCATCTAAGTTTGCTAAGTGGGGGAATAACCTGTGTCCGTTGACGTTTCCGATTGGACAGCGCGAAAAAAGTTGAAATACAGCCTGCTGCGACGCGCGGTAAGGCAAAATCGTGGTGGTGAGGTAATCCTGCTCATGCAATGGCGCATGGCGATGGAACGCCATAAAAACAAGGAAGGCGCACAGGAGGCACAAGACTTTGAAGCCGAAAACGCTGGGCAGCCGCGTGCGCTTCGCGCTCTGAACCTGATCTCTAAAAACATGGGCCTGTCGACAATCTACAAGGATACTATCGCTCAGCCCGGGCAAAAGCAGCCATCAAAAGAAATTTATTATATCAAGCCGGGTTTCGTTGATCGCGCGTATGATAGGGCCTGGCGCGAACCGGACTATCTGCCTGTCGTAAATAGGCTCAATCAAATCCCCGCAACCGAACGCTGCGCCATTTCTATCACCCGTCTACAGGGTCTGCTTTATGATCAAACGGCGGATAACATCGTGATGCGTTCGATTCTTCTGCAGGATCGTAACGATAAGGCGCTTGAACAATTCAAACGTATGAAGCTTGCAAGTCATGACGGGATAGACCGCACGAAATTGCAAGAGGAGGAGACTGCCATGCAAAAGGCAGCCTACAATGACAATGAAGAGGCCATGGATGTTGACGCATATGTATCTCAAATCATCGAAAATTATTTTGATGACGATCCGGAAAATGATACGGCGCCGGATGACCTGACCGTGATCGGTGCGCATTACAAATATACCATGTAAAAAATCCCCGCAGAGAGCGGGGATTTTAATTTGTATACCGTGTAATCCTTACAGGATCGACTGGCCTGTTTTTTTCCAGTCATCGACAAAGGTCGCAAGGCCCTTGTCGGTCAGCGGGTGGTTGTAAAGCTGCTTGATGACCGATGGTGGGCACGTCACAACGTCTGCACCCATTTTGGCGGATTCGATAATGTGCATCGGGTGGCGGACGGAGGCGACCAGAACTTCGGTATAGAATTCCGGATAATTGTTATAGATCGTCACGATGTCGGCGATGAGGCCCATGCCGTCATGGGCAAGATCATCCAGACGGCCAACGAAAGGCGATACGAATGTCGCACCGGCCTTGGCAGCGAGGATCGCTTGGGCAGGCGAAAAGCAAAGCGTGACATTGACCATGCGGCCTTCGTCGGACATTTCCTTACAGACTTTCAAACCTGCCGGCGTCAGGGGAACCTTGATCGCGACATGGTCGGCAATTTCCGCCAGGCGGCGGGCTTCCTTGATCATCGTTTCATAATCGGTGCTGGCGACTTCTGCGGAAACGGGGCCATCGACCACGGCGCAGATTTCTTCGATCAGCGGAATGAACTGTTTGCCGGATTTGGCGATCAATGTGGGGTTGGTGGTTACACCATCGAGCAGGCCTGTTGCGGCCAGGTCCTTGATTTCGTTGATATCGGCGGTGTCGACAAAGAATTTCATGGTTTTGCGTCCTTGGTTTCAAAGGGTGGATGTCGTGCCCTAGTCCTATCGCCACCGTCCCAAAAGGGCAAGGGGAAACAGGATGCTTAACCCAGATTCAGGGGGATGCCCTCGAAAGGTTCTGTGGGGCGCTTTTGAGAAATCAGGGCCTGTTGGTGGTAATCCTGTCCGATCTGCGGGTTCTCGGTGAAAAAGCGCGATAGCCTGCTGTAAAAATGCCGTGTGGCGCTTGCTGGATCGGAAATGAAAACGGCATGCGCATTGGTTTTTACAGGCGGGGTAGGAACATCGATACGCTGTCTTTGTGCCACGCGATAGTTTGCCAGGGCCTCGTTCGGGGGCGTCAGGTCGGCAACCGTCATCATTTTTTCCTGTGCTTCCAGCAATTCTGCTCGGTGAAGTTCAAAGTAGCTGCGTGCATCATCATAATATCGGCACGCGCGGGTATCCCGCGGAATCATGTGCGCGACATTGTCGTTCGTCGTAAACCAGCGGCGGGACCGGGTGCGTAGGTATTTTTCGGTTTCCAGCAGGAAGGGCTGATAATGCCAGATATTGCCAATCACTGTTTTCTCGACATAGACGTCATGGCTATCAACATTTTGTTCGCGCAAGATGCTCGCTACAATAAACAATGTGTCGCCCAGTCTTTCCATTTGTTGCCTGTCTTCGCTGCTGGCGGCGGCGGTGGCGCTTTCCCGTATCCATTCTGCCATCTGTAGCCATCCGGCAGTGGGAGCATCGCCCTGCACAATAATGTCACTGATGGCTTCATGAAAAAACGCGACGGGGATGCGGTAGTGATCGCGCAGTAAGGCTTGTTGCTTGGATTCCTGCGTCTGGAAAAATCGAAATAACGCAGATAGGCTTTTAAAATTCATGGTTACTCTCTTCGTCCGTCCGTTTTCATTTGTACGGTAGTATGTTATTCGAACCTATTAAGGACACAGCACGCTAACGGCAAATTAAAGTTATGTCAATAAAGACGGTTTTGGTGCCATATCCCGTTGACCGGGCTTACGATTATGCCGTGCCGGAAGGGCTGGATGTCGCAGACGGCGATTACGTGATCGTGCCGCTTGGCGCGCGCAACGTCATTGGTGTTGTCTGGGGCGATGGCGGGACGGAAAAGGTCAAACCCGGTAAAATCAAAGATATCGTTTCAAAATATGATATACCGCCGATGAACGCGGCGCAGCGGAAATTTATCGACTGGTCCGCGCATTACACGATGAGCGCGCTCGGGTCGTTCTTGAAATTGTCGCTCAGCGTGCCATCTGCCATGGAGCCCCCACGTCAGATCAAGGCGTATCGTTCTGCCGGAAAACAACTCGGCGAAGGCGAATCTCTCTCTCCCAAACACAAATCTATTATGGACATCGCCGCAGATGGCCTTGCCCGCCGTGCTTCCGAACTGGCGCGGGAAGCGGGCGTTACACCATCGGTTATCAAAACCCTTACTGACAAGGGGCTTCTTGTCGAAACGCATCTTGAAGAGCCTCCACCGTGCCGTCGCCCTGATTGGAATGCGGGAGGTGCGACATTGACAGATGCACAGCGTAAGGCCGCTGACCACCTCATCCTTGCGGTGGAAAAGCATCAGTTTAGCGCGACACTGCTCGACGGGGTCACAGGTTCGGGTAAAACCGAAGTATATTTTGAAGCTGTGGCGGCGGCGCTGGAACAAGGCAAGCAAGCCCTGATTTTGCTACCTGAAATCGCGCTGTCAAATGCATTTCTGTCGCGGTTTAAAGACCGTTTTGGTTGTGCGCCCGCGCTCTGGCATTCGTCTCTCTCCGACCATCAGCGCAAAGTCACTTGGCGCGGGGTGGCGAGCGGTGAAAGCCGCGTGGTTGTGGGTGCGCGTTCTGCGCTGTTTCTTCCCTATAAGGATCTTGGGCTGATCATCGTCGATGAAGAACACGATCCTGCCTATAAACAGGAAGAGGGCGTAATCTACAATGCGCGTGATCTTGCCGTTGTTCGTGCCTCCATGGGAAAAATTCCCGTGGCCCTTGTGTCTGCAACGCCATCATTGGAAACCATGCAGAATGTCTGGCTTGGTAAATATCATCATTGCCATTTGCCCGATCGCCATGGCGGCGCCGGTATGCCGGATATCCATCTGGTCGATTTGCGCCGCGATAAGCCGGACAAACAGAAATTTATCGCGCCTTCGCTCGTAAAGGCGATGGAAAAAACCTTGAATGACGATAACGGTCAGGTATTGCTATTCCTCAACCGCCGCGGCTATGCACCGCTCACGCTTTGCCGCACCTGCGGTCATCGTTTTGAATGCCCGCGCTGCACGGCGTGGCTGATCGAGCACCGTAAATCCGGCAAACTTCACTGTCATCATTGCGGGTTCGATATGAAGGTGCCGGATAAATGCCCGTCCTGTAATGAGGAAGATTCTTTGGCCGCCTGCGGTCCCGGCGTCGAAAGGATTTTGGAAGAGGTGAAAGAACTCTTCCCAGAAAAAATCACCAAGATACTTTCCAGCGATACGGCGCAGACGCATGAACAACTCCGCTCTATGCTTGCCGATATCCGCGACCACAAGGTCGATATCATCATCGGAACACAGATTATCGCGAAGGGCCATCACTTTCCAAAGCTGACTTGCGTGGGTATTATCGATGGAGATCTAGGCCTTACGGGGGGGGATCTCCGCGCTTCCGAACGCACGTTCCAGCTACTCCATCAGGTTGCGGGGCGCGCGGGGCGAGAGGAAGAAAAGGGCCATGTCTACATCCAGACCTTCGACTCTGAAAGCCGCGTTATGCAGGCGCTGAGCTCTGGCGGACGCGATGAATTTCTGGAGGTGGAGGCAGGCGCAAGGGAGGCCGCGAATATGCCGCCGTTTTCCCGTCTGGCCGGAATTATCGTGTCCGGCCGCGATGAAGCGATGGTGGTGGATGCCTCGCGCAAGCTCGGCATGGCGGCGCCGCATGGAACGGGTCTGCAAACGCTGGGGCCGGCCGACGCACCGATGTATAAATTACGGGGCCGGTTCCGTCGCCGTCTTCTGGTCCGCGCCGACAAGACCCTTGATATACAAAAAACTATTGCCCATTGGATTTCTTCGGTAAAGCTACCCACTGCAATCAAGGTTCAAATCGATATAGACCCGCAGAGCTTCTTTTAATATGACACGCGCGCAAACCAGCAATCTGACCTCGTATGACTTCGTGAAATTCACGGCGCTCGCGTTGATGATCGTCGATCACATCGGTTATTTCTTTTATCCGGATGAAATGTGGCTGCGGGCTGTTGGCCGCTTGTCCGCGCCTATGTGGCTATTCCTTATCGGTTATGCCCGTTCGCGCGATTTGCCATGGCAGATGTGGGCAGGGACGGTTCTTCTGATGCTGGTGAATTACAGCGTGGGAAAAGATATCCTGCCTGTCTATATTATAGGCTCGATGTTGTTGTTCCGTATCATTCTTGACCCCGTCATGAATTTTATACGGCGTGATACGAAATCTCTATATCCTCTGACGGCTGTTTTGTTTGCTCTCACGGCCCTTACTGCGCCTCTGTTCGAATACGGTGCCGAAGGCTTCATTGTTGTGATGGCGGGCTATATCTGCCGCAATAAAGAGGAAATGGGCTTTGGTTCAAACCGCATTGCCCTCTATATGATCACGGCTGCGGCCGCACATCTGGCTTCGGTTTATCTATTTTTCTTCGGCAGCGATTTTTCGCCTGTGCATTATATATTTGTCGCGCTCGGTCTGGTGGTGATCATGCTGGGCCTGTCCCGGTTTAGGCCGGCCGAGTACCCGGGTCTGACACAAAATCTTCCGTATCTTTTAATCGCCTTCGTGCAATTTTGCGGTCGCCGAACGCTGGAAATCTATGTCGTCCATCTCGCCGCTTTCCATCTGATCGCGGCCTATAGCGGCGATGAACGGTTCAGGTTCATTAGGATTATTTCTCAACTCTGGTCTTAGGCCGGTCATAATAGGACGTATTCTTATTGTCGGTATATATCGTCCGCTCATTCTCATCTGCGCGATGGTGGTAAATATACATGACGTTCTGGCGCTGTTGCGTGTCCCATCCATTATATTGGCCGACAATATGGCGGGACATCAGAGGATAGACCGACCGCATGGTGGTATCGAGATTTTTAGCGAAGTCATCGCCGAAGGCGGGATTCAGAACAAAATTGCATACGACAATTCCGTCATCCTTCAGGCGGTTTTTAACGCGGGCAAAGAAATCCTGCGTTACGAGGTTTTCCGGCAGTGTAGTATCGCCCTGAAACGCGTCTATAACAATCAGGTCGAATTTCTCGCCTTTTTCGATGACAAAGGATTCCGCGGGCACCGGATGGAATATCTGGTTTTCGTTCAGGGGACGATCCAGAAAATCCTTTTCGGCAATTTCTTTTAATTGTGGGTCGATGTCGACGTAATGATATGTGTTGATGGGGTCGTCAAGCCCCAGTGTAAAACCGCCCGCGCCGATGACCAGAACCTTGATCGGCTCCGCATCACTCCATCGCGAATAGATAAAATTGTTTTCGATGAAATCGATATAATCATGCTTCTTCTTCGTTTCCGGGTCATAATAGGAATCCGAATTGCGGTTCAGCGACAAAATACGCGTGTCGTCGGTTGATGATTTCAAAACTGTCACCACATTATACTGGTTATTGGCGATGACGTTGATGGATCTCATCGCAGCGCCTGTGTTGGCCGCGATGCCGATGACCATGATGGTGAACATTCCGGCCCACAGGGCGATATGCCTGCGGCGGGCGAGAAGGGCAAAGAGAGCGGCCAGCAAAACGAAATTGAGGGCCGCCGTATAGTGCACGCCTATGGTTGCCATCAGGACAAGGGTGGAAAAACACGCGCCAAGGAATGATCCGATGGTCGAGAAGAACAGGATTTTTCCGGTAATCCGGGAAAGTCTTTGCCGTCCGAAATAGTGGCTAATAAGGGGGATGGTCTGGCCCAGCAGGAAAACGGGGACGACAAGGAAAAGAAGAGAATAAAGTACGGCGAGCGCCAACCGGTGCCCGATTCCCCAATTCATAAGGCTTTCCATGAAGATGGAGAGTAAAAGATAGGAAATGCCGACCAGTAAAAAGGCGGCGGAGACAACGATGTTGGTGGTCAGACGGCCTCGCACCGTGACCCATTTCCCGAAGATATTCCGATGAGGGCGAAATTTGCCCCCGAAATAGTAACCGAAGGAAAGGGGGAGGAGCACGGCTGCGATAATGACCGACACTATATCTGTTCCACTGCCGATGAAGGGCATGGTGACGCGTATGGCCAGAAGTTCGGAAGAAAGGACGACATAACCCTCAATTATAATTATGGTAAATATCGCTATAAGGGCTCGCTGGGTAAGGGGCATAATAATTGTCCTGAAATCCTTTTTGAAACGGCTTTGGCGTACGCTTGTCCAGTATCGCCGCTCGGCGGCAGAATTCCAGCGTTTTTTACCTCTCATAAACGCTTGCACACCCTGTTCTGCCGTGCTATCGAAAGCGCAACATTTAACACCTATATTTAAAGGGACATGCGTGGCTTCTAATAATAGATCCTCAGGCACTGCCGCCTTACGGTACGCTTCGGCCCTCGTCGATTTGGCGATGGAGCAGGGGGCGGTTCAAACCGTTGAAAAAGATGTGACCGAACTTCGGTCCATGATCGAATCTTCCCAAGATCTCAAGGCGTTGCTTCGCTCTCCTTTGGTGAAAGCCGATGCTGCATCTGCCGCCCTGACCGCTCTGGCTGATGAGGCAAAGTTCAGCGCCTTGACCAAGAATTTCCTGTTGACGCTGGCCGCGAACCGCCGCCTGGCCGAAACGGACACCATCCTGAAATCCGTTCAGGACACGATCGCGGCGAGCCGCGGTGAAGTGAAGGCGGATGTCGAATCGGCAGTAGAACTGTCCGCCGCACAGAAAAAGGAACTGGAAGGCACCCTCTCCAAAACGGTGGGGCGTCCGGTTTCCGTGTCGGTCAAGGTGAATGCGGATCTGATCGGTGGCCTCGTCGTCACGCTTGGTTCCCTGCAAATTGACGATAGCGTGAAGAGCAAGCTGGACCGCCTGTCCCGCGCGATGAAATACAGCCGCGATGCCGCGTAATTAACAAACACGATACGAATACGATTTTTAAAAGAGGAAAAAATGGAAATCAAAGCAGCCGAAATTTCGCAGATCCTGAAAAAGCAGATCGCAGACTTTAGCGCACAGGCAGATGTGGCTGAAATCGGTCAGGTGCTAAGCGTCGGGGACGGCGTTGCCCGCGTCTATGGTCTGGACCGCGTTCAGGCCGGTGAAATGGTTGAATTCCCGGGCGGGGTCAAAGGTATGGCGCTGAACCTTGAATCCGACAATGTCGGGGTTGTTATTTTCGGTTCCGATCGCGCGATTAAAGAAGGCGACATCGTCAAGCGTACGGGTCAGATCGTGGAAGTTCCAGTTGGTCGTGGTCTTCTGGGACGTGTTGTCGATGGTCTGGGGAATCCTATTGATGGCAAAGGCCCGATCAAAGATGCGCAGATGTCCCGCGTTGAAGTCAAAGCGCCGGGCGTTATCGCGCGTAAATCGGTGCATGAGCCGATGCAGACAGGTTTGAAGGCGATTGACGCTCTCGTTCCGGTTGGCCGCGGTCAGCGCGAACTGATCATCGGCGACCGTCAGACAGGTAAAACGGCAGTTGCGATCGATGCGATCATCAACCAGAAAAACGTCAACAAAGACCCTGACCCGAAAAAGCACATGGTCTGTATCTATGTCGCCATCGGTCAGAAACGCTCCACAGTGGCGCAGCTGGTTCGCGAACTCGAAGAAAACGGCGCGATGGAATATTCCATCGTTGTGGCGGCCACTGCGTCCGACCCGGCGCCGATGCAGTTCCTTGCCCCTTACACAGGTTGTGCGATGGGCGAATATTTCCGCGACAACGGCCAGCACGGTCTGATCGTTTATGACGATCTGTCCAAGCAAGCTGTTGCCTACCGCCAAATGTCCCTGCTGCTGCGTCGTCCTCCAGGACGCGAAGCGTATCCGGGCGATGTGTTCTACATTCACTCCCGTCTGCTGGAACGCGCCTGTAAAGTGAACGACGATCTTGGCGCTGGTTCCTTGACCGCTTTGCCGATCATCGAAACACAGGCCGGTGACGTTTCCGCATATATCCCGACAAACGTGATTTCCATTACTGATGGTCAGATCTTCTTGGAAACTGGTCTGTTCTTTAAAGGTATCCGTCCGGCGATTAACGTAGGTCTGTCCGTTTCCCGCGTTGGTTCTGCGGCGCAGATCAAGGCGATGAAACAGGTTGCCGGTACGATCAAGCTCGACCTCGCCCAGTACCGCGAGATGGAAGCCTTCGCACAGTTCGCGTCCGACCTCGATGCCTCGACACAAAAACTGTTGGCACGCGGTGCGCGCCTGACGCAGCTTTTGAAACAGCCGCAATATTCTCCGCTGTCTGTGGAAGAGCAAGTTGTTGTTATTTATGCCGGTACAAAAGGCTATCTCGACAATGTTGCCGTGAACGATGTGTCCAGCTTCGAACGCGCTCTGCTTGATGCGTTGCGTACGAACGGAAAGGACATCATCGACACAATCCGTCAGGATCAGAAGATCGATGGCGTAGAAGCCCGCATGAAGGAATTCTTGGGCGAGTTTGCAAACTCCTATGCTCCGGCGAAGAAGGCTGCGTAGTCAACAAGACGTCATCCCGGCGAAAGCCGGGATCTTCGAAAACGACGAAGTACAAAATTGAATTTGGATAGAAGATGCCAAGCTTAAAGGAATACAGAAACAGGATCGCATCCGTAAAATCGACGCGTAAAATTACGTCGGCGATGAAAATGGTTGCGGCCTCGAAACTGAAAAAGGCGCAGGAGAAGGCGGAAGCCGCTCAGCCCTACGCCCGCGCCATGGCCGGTATCATGGACCGTGTGAGCAAAGGTGTACAGATCACGAATGCTTCGCCGAAACTGCTTGCCGGAACGGGTAAGGACGATGTTCACCTGCTGGTTGTCATCACATCTGACCGCGGCCTTGCCGGTGGTTTCAACGGAAACCTGATCCGCACCGCGCGTCAGCAAATCCGCCAGTTGGTATCCGAAGGCAAAACGGTCAAGCTCGTAACTGTTGGCCGTAAGGCGCGTGATCTTCTGAAGCGCGATAATGCTGACAAAATAGTGAAATCCTTTACCAACCTCGGTGCTGGTAAGTCCCTGAACTTTGCTGATGCCGATGAAGTCACGCAATATGTCCTTGGCATGTTCAATGCCGGTGAATTTGATGTTGCGTCCATCGTCTATAACAAATTCGTATCCGTTCTGGCGCAGAAACCGACTTTGCAGCAGATCATCCCGTTCAAGGCAGAAGAGGCTTCGGTTAAGGGTAAGGTAGAGGCGCCGGCCCCACAGGAAGGCGCACTGGTGTCGCCATACTCGTTCGAACCGAATGAAGATGAAATTCTTGCGCTGCTGTTGCCGAAGAACCTTGGCACGCAAATGTTCCGTGCGCTGCTCGACTCTGCTGCCGGTGAACAGGCCGCGCGTATGACGGCGATGGACAATGCGACACGCAACGCGGGCGATATGATCAAGCGTTTGACCGTCCAATATAACCGTGCGCGTCAGGCTTACATCACCAAAGAACTTATCGAAATTATTTCCGGCGCTGAAGCCGTCTAACCAGGATTAAAAGAGGAAGAAGAAAAATGGCAAAAGGTTATATCCAACAGGTACTCGGCGCGGTTGTCGACGTGACGTTTCCGGAAGGCAATGTCCCGGCGATTTTGAACGCTCTGCACACGCAAAACGACGGCAAGACACTCGTGCTTGAAGTGGCGCAACACCTTGGTGAAAACACAGTGCGCGCTATCGCGATGGACTCGACAGACGGTCTCGTTCGCGGCGCGGAAGTGGCTGACACAGGCGATGCGATTTCCGTTCCGGTTGGTCCTGAAACTTTGGGCCGTATCGTTGACGTTATTGGCAATTCCATCGATGAGCGCGGTCCGGTAAACACAGCCAAGAAATACCCAATTCACCGCGAAGCACCAGCTTTCGTTGATCAATCTGCCGAAGCAGAACAGCTTGTAACAGGTATTAAAGTTATCGACCTTCTCTGCCCATACCTCAAAGGCGGTAAGATCGGTCTGTTCGGCGGCGCCGGTGTGGGTAAGACGGTTACCATTCAGGAACTGATCAACAACATCGCGAAGGCGCACGGCGGCGTGTCCGTGTTCGCTGGAGTTGGTGAGCGTACCCGCGAAGGGAACGACCTGTACCATGAAATGATGGATGCTGGCGTTATCAATCTCGATGGCGTTTCCAAAGTGGCCCTCGTATACGGCCAGATGAACGAACCGCCGGGAGCGCGCGCCCGCGTTGCCCTGACAGGTCTTTCGATGGCGGAATATTTCCGCGATGAAGAAGGTCAGGACGTTCTGTTCTTCATGGACAACGTGTTCCGCTTTACACAGGCCGGTGCCGAAGTGTCCGCTCTGCTGGGTCGCATTCCATCCGCTGTGGGTTACCAACCAACGCTGGCGACAGATATGGGCGCTCTGCAAGAACGTATTACTTCCACAAACAAGGGGTCCATCACATCCGTTCAGGCCGTTTATGTTCCTGCGGACGACTTGACAGACCCTGCGCCTGCAACAACCTTCGCGCACCTTGATGCGACAACCGTTCTGTCCCGTCAGATCGCGGAACTGGGTATTTACCCTGCGGTTGACCCGCTGGATTCGACGTCCCGTATTCTGGACCCACGCGTTGTCGGTGAAGAACACTATAAATGTGCGGCGGATGTTCAGCGTACATTGCAACAATACAAGGCATTGCAGGACATCATCGCCATTCTGGGTATGGACGAACTGTCTGAAGAAGACAAACTCGTTGTCGCCCGTGCGCGTAAGATCCAGCGCTTCCTGTCTCAACCGTTCCACGTTGCCGAAGTCTTCACAGGTTCTCCGGGTAAACTGGTTGCGCTTGAAGACACGATCAAAGGCTTCCGTGCGATTGTCGATGGTAAGTATGACCATCTGCCGGAATCGGCCTTCTACATGGTTGGCACGATCGAAGAGGCCGAAGCCAAAGCCAAGAAAATGGCAGCCGAGGCCGCGTAATGACGGACGAAGAAGCGCGAAAAATCTTGGAAGGCGTAAAGACAGATTTGGGATTGCCTCAAACCACTTCTGCCGCCCAGACATTTCGCGCAGCTTTGGAATTTTCGGGATTGAAGCCTAAGGGTGGCGGTAAAGTGACACCGTTACAGCCGGCGAATGACCCAAAACCGGGAAGGTAATCATGACAAAGAAGGACCGCGATATCGAGAAGGGCTATAGCAACGCAGCTATCGTTGAAAAACTGCGTCGTCTTGCCGATTGCATCGAAAACGGGACCAACTTTGAAATTCAGGTCGCCGGAGAGCGCATTTATGTTCCCGCCCGCGCCGAATTTACGATCGAGCATGAGCGCGGTGGCGGCGGCGAAGAGCTGGAATTCCAGTTCAAGTGGAGCGTGAAAGAATAATGATTAAGAGCCCGGCAGAGCTAAAGGCATCGCAGGTTCGTCTGGCGAGACAAGAGCTGGACGGATCCCGTGGTCTAAGCCTCAGCCCGTTCATCGTTGCGGCCCGCGATATGGACACGATTGAACGATTGAAATTGCTTTCCGGCGATATCGCCAAGGCGAAAGAAACGCTCGAGATCATGGCTGGGACCAAAGTAGTAATCGATGGTAGCCGCCCGCAGAGCGTCAAGGCCGTGGCACGTGAATATGTTGGATCTAAAGACGATGTTGAGAGAACATCGAGGTTTAATCAGTCCTTTTTGAAAAGTTCGGGTCTGCTGGTTCAGTCAATGCGCGACCTTGAGAAAAAGATCGCCAGAAGCAGCGTTTTTCCAAAAGACGCTACTGAACAAACCATGAAGCAACTGGATAATTTTGGCATCTTTATCGATGCGGCGCGGATAGTATACCGCACAGAAGTTAGAGCACCGTAAGGAATAGAAAATGGCATCTGAATCACAAACATTCAATTTCGAACTCGTCTCACCGGAAAAAATTCTGGTGTCCGAACCGGCGTGGCAAGTTGTTGTGCCGGGGGAAGAGGGGTATTTCGGTGTGCGCGCGGGCCACATGTCTTTGATCGCCGCAATCCGTCCGGGTGTTGTCGAAGTTTACAAATCCGAAGGCGCATCGCCTGAGAAAATCTTTATTGCAGGCGGTTTTGCCGATGTGTCCGCCGCCAACTGCACCATTCTCGCAGAGCAAGCGGTGAATGTGAACGATATCGATGCGGCAAAGGTTCAGGCCGATCTTGATGCCCTGAATGAAAAGCTGAAGAACGAGAGCGATATGGCGGAAAAATCCGTCCTGCATAACAAGATTTTGGTGGCGACACTGAAATTGCAGGCAGTTCAACAGGCTGCGTAATCGAAAAAATGAAAGAAGCCCTGCAAAAGTGGGGTTTTCTATTGCAGTATCACTTCCCGCATCCCGATAAAGGAATTGGTGAGAAAGACCTCTGCCGCAGCTCGCATTCGATCTTCTGAAATGCTTTGTTCGATGGCTTCGCCGCGATCCAGAATATTCCGGCGTGTGACACCGGCAAGAACGCCATCGCGCAAAGGCGGGGTATATAATTGCCCGTTCTCTCTGATAAAAATATTGCTGGTCGCGCCGCAGGCGATGTTGCCTTCGGTATTGGTGAGGATCGCTTCTTCCGCGCCGAGCGCACGCGCTTGCCGCCGCGCCGCAAAAGACCGCGTGTAATCCAGCCGTTTACAATTCTCAAGTACATCACCCGCAATACGGGGGAAGTCACGAATAACAGCACACCGTAAGGGTGAAGCATTGTCAGCCGCGGCTGCATGCGCGGCTGTTACAATGACGGTCGGCACGGCAGAAATAGTCAGCGGCCCTTGTGAAATGCCTCCCGTGATGGTCGTGCGAATACGCGCATAGCCCTTGGTCAGGCTGTTGTCCGATAACAATGGTTGCCAAACTTCGGTCATCTGGACAAACCCGGGCAGCCATGACGGGCCCATGCCAAGAACGATCTCCGCATCATGAAGCAGGCGATCAAAATGGTATCCTGCGTCAATCAAAACGCCGTCATGCGCCATCATGGAATCGAACACGCCAAGCCCGCCGGCAAGACCGCAATCTTCGGCAAACACGCTCGGTGAAAATCCGTCTAGGAATTGGCCGTCTTTCCAGATGATGCTCATGCGGCACCCCTTAATTTCGCGTTCCATTCATCGGCCATCATAACGAAATTGCGAAGTATGTCGATGCCATGGTCGGTAAGACAGCTTTCGGGATGAAATTGTATACCATAAACAGGATGTGTCTTATGTTCGAACGCCATGACGATGCGGTCGTCTTCTGTCTGCGCCGTGATTTTTAGCGGCACATCGGCCGGCACATGCACGATCAATGAATGATAACGTCCAACCGTAAGAGGGTTCGGCAGTCCCATGAAAATACCGTCCGCTTGATGATCGATGATAGATGCCTTGCCGTGGCAAGGTTCCGGCGCGCGGATAACCTGTCCGCCATAAACTTCGCCGATGCATTGGTGGCCGAGGCAGACACCGAGAATAGGGATCCGCCTTCCGAAGCGGCGTATCAGTTCGTTCGATAGACCTGCTTCGCTTGGCGTGCACGGGCCGGGGGAGATAATAATCGCATCCGGCGGATTGCGGGATATGTCGTTCAGATCGATTACATCATTACGAACCACTATGCGCTCACGACCCAGAATGCCGATGTAACGTGCGAGATTGTGGACGAAGCTGTCATAATTGTCGATCAGAAGAATCATGCCCGCTCTGCCATGATGTTTACGCCAAAACTTTCGAATAATTTGTTTGCCTTGGTCAGTGTTTCGGCAACCTCGGATTTCGGGTCTGAATCGGCAATGATACCTGCGCCTGTCTGAATATGTGCTTTGCCGTTCTCATAGACAATCGTGCGTATGGTGATCGATGTATCCATATCCCCGTTATAGCCGATCCAGCCAACGGCGCCGCAATAGGGCCCGCGGCGATGCGGTTCGAGTTCGTCTATAATTTCCATTGCGCGGATTTTTGGTGCGCCGGTTACGGATCCGCCCGGGAAACAGGCGCGTAGCGCATCGGGAGAAGTTTGGTCGGCGCGCAAAATGCCGCGAACGGTCGATATCATATGATGCAGACCTTCGAATGTTTCGATGCCGCAAAGCTCCGTTACATCGATCGAATGATCTTCGCATACTTTGGATAAGTCATTACGCATCAAATCGACGATCATGACGTTTTCTGCACGGTCTTTTTCGCTGTTTGTAAGGTCACTCGCAGGTTTTGCCGACGGCATTGTCCCTTTGATGGGACGTGTTTCGATTGTTTTTCCGCTCACGCTTAGAAACCGCTCCGGCGAAGCGCTGGCCATTATCAAACTGCCAAAATTCATATAGGCGCCGAACGGCGCGGCATTGATATCGCGCAAATGCCCATAATGCGCATAGGGGTCAAAATTTTGCGGTATGTCCGCACTAAACCGCCGCGATAAATTTGTCTGGAATATATCGCCAGCGTGAATATATCTGATGGCACGCGCGATATCCTGTGTAAATTGTTCATCGCTTCTTTCGACCGACCAATCCAGTGGTATAGGGAAGGGGGCATTGGTCGGCACTGTCAGACTTTCGATATATGCCCTGTGTATCAACGCCTCCTTCTCATCATTGGCATGAATCATAAGAAACGCTTCACCTGCCGCATGATCGAACGCGATAACCTTGTCGTAGATTCCTATGCACATGTCCGGCATGTCATGTCTTGCCGCCTTCGATGGAATATTCTCCAATATACGTGCGAGTTCATACCCAAAAAATCCGGCTGCGCCGCCTTGAAAAGGAGGAAGGGTTTTATCGCTTCTGCGGTTCTCCCCCCATAGCGCAAGGCGTTCGCGCACGACGATAAACGGGTCAGCGCGATAGCTGAACTGGTTTTCTCGGTTGGTGATGGTAACGCATCCATCCTTGCATTCGATGGTTTCGAACGGATGCCAGCAAAGATAGGAATAGTTGTTGGATGGGTGCCCGTTTCGTGCGGAATCAAAAAACAAACTGTAAGGCTGCATCGCCAACGGCGCGAACGTGTCATAGGGGTTTTTCCCCTGCCACGGATAGACAAACAATTGTTTGCGGGCGGCCCAGTTCATGTCCGCCTTATGACGGGTTTTTTGGTTTCAGGCAAGAAATTTCTGGATTTGCGCAGAGGCTTCCGCAAGGCCGCATTTAACCACTTCCACGCCAGGCGGAAAAGCGCCATGCAGGCGGCTTGGCAGCATGGAATCCAGCATCACGAACACGCCCCTGTCACCGGCGCGGCGGATCAGGCGGCCAAAGGCCTGTTTGAGTTTTAACCGCGCTATTCGCTCATCATAACGGCGCCCGCCGAAATGATCGCGCCGCGCCTTATGAAGTATGGTCGGGCGCGGCCAAGGCACACGGTCGAATACGATCAACCGTAGGGAGTCGCCGGGGACATCGACACCATCGCGCACCGCGTCGGTGCCGAGCAGGCAGGCATTGACATCGTCCCTGAAGATATCGACCAGTGTGCCGTTATCCATCATGTCGACATGCTGGGCGTATAGATGCAATCCTTTGTCCTCAAGCGGTCCTGCGATTTTGTTTTGCACGGCCTTAAGGCGGGAAATGGCGGTGAAAAGGCCAAGCGCGCCGCCGCGCGAGGATTCGAATAACGAACGATAGGCGCTTGCAACCTGATCGAGATCATCTTTCCGCACATCGTTGATGACAAAAATTTTGGTGCGCGCCGGATAATCGAACGGAGATT
>CBFGQF010000009.1:0-19334 GCA_965650865.1 uncultured Alphaproteobacteria bacterium
CCCGCCCAATTACGAAACGCTGGCCAAAATATCGAAGCAATATTATCTGACCCCGCCCGCGCGGCAGGACGATTTTCTTTCGAAGGAAAAGGCGCGGTTGCAGGCTGCCTATAATAGTTTCGATCCCGACCGCAAGCTCCTTACGATCCGCACCAGCGCCAACATCACGCTCTATAAGGTACAGGGAGATGAGGACACCGTGACACACGGAATGACCATTTCCTTTGGCAAGGATGATGCCCTGTTTTTCCCGTACGAGCATGGTACGTATAAAATTGCTGTACTACCACAAAAAATGGGGGCGCGGTTCGATCAGAATCTGGCGCCCCAGCAATATGATCTGATCCGTCAGACCTTCGGCGACAAAGACAATGGTCGCGCACCGTTATACGTACAGCTGAAACCCGTCAAAGCCTATCTCGATCAACCATACCGGATCGGCGGCACGGAACAATGGGCGCTTGTGGCCGATGTCGCTGGTCTGATCCTGACCGATAGCAAGGGCACCCGCCTTTGGACATATGCTGCCGACTGGTATGTATCCCCGATGACCGAGCAGTTGCGTAATATGTACGACGTGCAGACGGAAGAAAAACAGCGCATCATGGATACCGAAAATCCGGTCATGAACGCCCGATAAGCTATAGCCGCTTACCCCTTCCCATGATATAATATTCTTTCAATAGAATGCATTTTCGGGGAAGGATATTACCATGCTTTCTAATCTCGGACCGTTGTTCAAGACCGTCTTCCGTGAAACGGAGCGCACCGATGCGCGCTTGGAAATCCGCCGTGAAGAAAAGCAAAACAATCATAAAAACAAGGGACGGGATAAAGATACGGGCGAAGATAACGCCCTGTGGGAAGATAGCACCGGCGTTAGCGTGACCGCCCTGCGCACATTTCTTATCGGGTTTCTAAGGGAAAAAGGCGGCCAGTCCATGCCGTTAGGCCAAGCGGAACATCCGGCACAAATGGCCTCTGGCGAACAGGGAGATCTGGCCGCCCCGTCTTCTGCCGTTGCCGCGCGCGCCGCACAGGCCTATGGCGCGACAGCCGCCCATACCCATCACGTGCAGCCGCCATCGCCGCAAGAAACGGATGATCTGGCAAGCCTTCTGGAATCCGATGAGGTGAGGGCGATCCATCGCCTGATCACCGAACTTGTCATTCTGGAACGGGCGGGGGTCGAAACATTGACATTCCAGCTCAACGGGACATTTCTTGACTCTGTCGCCGAAGCCGTACGTGTCGAGCGTACAATGCGGGGGATTTAAAGAGCGAGTGCATAACCTTCCTCGGTGGTTATCAGCAATCTGGGCTCCGACGGATCCTGTTCGATTTTTTGCCGAAGACGGTAAATATGGGTTTCAAGCGTGTGGGTCTCCACGCCCTGCGCGTACGACCATACCTCGTCCAACAGCGCCTGACGCGAGATAGCGACCCCACCCTTTCCATGCAGGCATGTCAGGATAGCGGTTTCCTTTTCGGTCAGGCGCGTCCCCTGCCCGCTTTCATCGACGAGCAGATATTCCTGCGGCAATAATTTATAAGGGCCGATGGACAGTTGCTGTGATACGCCGGCCTGCAGGGCGCGCTTGATGATGGCGGCAAGCCTTGACGCACGGAGCGGCACATCGACGGCCGTAGAGAGTCCGTCATGCTCGAGATAAAGCGCTCCCTGATCATAACGCAGCAAGAAGGATGGATGGCCCTCCGGCGGATAGACATCCAGCCCCATCTGATGCAAAAGATCGCCCAGATACCGCGTCACGGCCATATTGTCCGCGGCAAGAACCGCCACCCCGCGCCTATCCCGATCAGGCATTTTTTCCATTTTCACCCCTCCGTCCCTTGCACGCGATGGCCTAAATAGTTGATATTACTTGCTATAGTCATGGCACGCGCTTTGCAATCTTATCCACCATGATCGAATCCTCGCTCGCCTTCGGCAATGCCGCACCGGAAAAGAAGGATGCCACATACAATTTGTGGCAGCAATCCATGGCGAGTACCTCCCGCCGTCACGCGGCCATGCGTTACGACATGAACGAACGTACGGCCGGCCCCATGCCTGCTTTTGGCCGCATGCTGGAATCCCAGGCGAACAACGCTCTGGCCCTTCGAAACGATGCGAGCACCGCTTCGAATCTCAACGCCCCGGCACGGCCCGATATCGGCTATGAATCCACCACGCCGGATGACGATTACAGTTTCGGCGATGTTATCGACATTATCAATCCGCTGCACCATCTGCCGGTCGTTGGCACGCTCTACCGTAAATTTACGGGCGATACGATCAAATCGTTTGCCTCGATTATTGGCGGCGCCATCTTTGGCGGACCTGTTGGCGCGGTATCCGGCACCGTCAATGCCATCGTCAAGGATCGCACGGGCAAGGATGTCACAGGCAATTTGTTGGCAATGGCCAATATAGATGATGGTGTGCCGGCGCCAGCAAAGGAACTGGTCTACCTGCCGCCGGAAAATGGTTATATTGATCTGGCTGGCACCACCATCGCCCTCGCCGATTTGAAGAATGCGCCGTATGGCAAACAGAATTTTGCGCGCACCGCGCCGGCAAACACAGCCTATAACAGTTAGAATAAACTCTTGTTATACGCGCGCACCAAACAAAGCGGTGCCGATCCGCACATGCGTTGCGCCCGCGGCTATCGCCTTCTGGTAATCACCGCTCATGCCCATGCTGAGGTTTACAAGTTTCAATTCCTGCGCGTATTTGCGCAGAAGCGCGAAATGCAGGCCCGCTGGCTCTTCCACCGGAGGAATGCACATAAGACCGGTAACCCGCAAGCCGCATTCGCGCGTTGCGAAGTCATGGAAGTCTTTGAGCGCGAGCGGCGCTATCCCCGCCTTCTGTTCTTCCTCGCCCGTGTTGACCTGAATATAACATTCGATGTTTTTATGCTGCTTCGCGCATTCATCCTTGATGGCGATTGCCAGCTTTTCGCGGTCCAGCGTTTCAATACAATCAAACAACGCAATGGCATCGCGCGTCTTGTTGGTTTGCAGCGGCCCGATCAGGTGCAACTTTAAATCGGGATAGGCGGGGCGCAGATCAAGCCAGTGATCCTGTGCTTCCTGCACTTTGTTTTCGCCGAAATGGCGCTGCCCCGTCGCAAGGGCGGCGAGCAATTTTTCCTTCGGCTGGGTCTTGCTGACGGCGATGAGACAGACGGAGCCTTCGGGCCTGTTTGCAGCGCGTTCGGCTTTGCGGATCTGGTCGCGCACGGTGCGGAAATTATGGTCTATATCGGACATGGGCCATAGAATAATCGCGCTAATCCGAAAAAGAAAGGGGCGCATCCGGCCATTCTGCCATCTGCGCCCCTGCCCTTACTCTTAACTCATCTTAGAAGCTGAAAACGAAACCGCCCATCAGGCTTGTCGCATCGACATCGGCGGCAGCAGCAACATCATGTTCGATGTGGCTCAGAGAACCGCGCAGCGATACGCCTTCGACGAAGCTGTAGTTCACACCGGCTGTGTAACGGTCAACTTCAATGTCGCCACCGCCTGGTGCTATGCCTTCGTAGTCGCCATTGAAGTAGGACGCGCCGATTTTGACATCTTCTGTCACGGCATAGTCAACGCCGATAGCATATGTCTGGTTGTCGTTCGCAGCCGTACCGAGGTTGTTCTCGGTGTCTGTGTAAGTAGCGCCAACACCGAACGCACCGATATCAAGGTCGATACCAGCGTTCCATTGCTTGACATCATCGTTGGCTGCGCCGGCTGTACCTTGTTCGATATGGGCATAACCCGCACCGACTTTGTACTTGATGCCATTGGCTTCGCCTTGATAACGGACGCCAACTTCATAGGCTTCGTCAAGACCAGTCTGGTCCAGCGCAAAACCGGCTGTACCCGCGCTGTTCGCGCTGCCAACATCCGGCGTGTAGGAAACGCCGAGTTGCAGACCGGACCAGTTCGGTGTCATGTAGGTGATTTTTTCGTTTTTGCCAGTGGAACGGGCCGCATAGTCAACACCGGTGGACAGATATGTACCGCCGCCAATGGATGTCGCGCCATAGTTCAGCGGGTTGATGTATTGACGCATCCCGTCGATGTTTGTATCGGCCGAAGGCGCGGCAACCTGCAGGGCATAGCTTGCGCCATCTTCAGTACCGAGGATCAGCTTACCGTACTGATTGGAGAGATACAGGTAGGATTCCTGGACGGAGAAGTTATCAGCACCATCAACAAGGGATTCAACGAGGAAACCATATGTCAGGCCGGAATCTGTTTTGCCTTCGGCGCGGAAGTGCAATTCGGAATCGCGCAGCATGTCAAAGTTTTTGACATCGGTGCCGGCGGTTGTGTCTTGATCGGCCCAGCCGACATAGTTGGAAGTATAGCCGCCGACAGTTACGTCGACTTGAGCTTGTGCCGGCATAGCAGCAAAGCTACCGACGAGTGCGCCGAGAACGGCAAGATATTTTTTCATGTTGTAGGACCCCTAAAAGAGATTGGTAGATGGGTTGATGTTTTTTTGAGGATTAGGACTTATTAGACCCGAATTCGAATCATAGTACGGCCTAATATTTCAGGCAATCCGGGAAATGTACTATTCACCATTTTTTTCTAATGTTCATGCATAAATCACACACAAAAAAAGAGGCCCCGTAAAGGAGCCTCTTTCTATTCTTAGGTCGACTTCGAATTAGAAGTTGAACTGAACGCCGCCCATGACGGATGTTGCATCAACATCAGGAGCAGCACCTGTTGTGTCGTGCTCGATGAAGCTGATAGAACCGCGCAGTGTCAGGCCTTGTGTAACAGTGTATACAACACCGCCTGTGTAACGGTCTGTTTCAACTTCAACAGCCGCTGCTTGGTCAACATCTTGGTTCAGGTAGGAAACGCCGAACTGGAAAGGACCAGTTGTGTAGTCAGCGCCGAGAACCCATGTTTCAGCATCCAGGTCGGATGTACCGGCCAGGTTGTTTGTTTCAGTGTAAACAGCACCGAGGCCGAATGCACCGATATCGAGGTCAGTACCAATGTTCCACTGGTCGATGTCGTCTTGACCAGCACCGGCTGTTTCGTTGTTTACAGTTGTGTAACCAGCGCCAACAGCGAAGCCAACATTGTTGAATGTGCCTTCGTAACGAACGGCGCCTTCATATGCTTCTTCGAGTTCTGTATCGTCTGTGTTGAAACCAACAACGCCGGATGCATCAGCATCGCCAACTTCCGGTGTGTAGGACAGACCGAATTGGAAACCAGACCAGTTCGGAGACAGGTATGTGATTTTTTCAGATGTAGCGGAAACATCGTTAGCGTAGTCAACGCCACCGAGGGAACCAGCAGCACCGTACAGGCTGTCTGTTACGTTTGTACCACCAAGAACGGCGTCGGAGTAGTTAACCGGCTGGATGTACTGGCGCAGACCGTCGATGTTGGCATCAGCGGAAGGAGCAGCAACTTGCAGCAGGTAGTTCGCGCCATCTTCGGAACCGAGGTTCAGGCGGCCCAGAGAAGAAGACAGGTACAGGTAGGATTCTTCAACGGAGAAGCCATCAGCGCCATCAACTTCGGATTCAACGTGGAAACCGTATGTCAGGCCATTGTCAGCTGTGCCTTCTGCATTGAAGTGCAGTTCGGATTCGCGCAGCATGTCGAAGTCTTTGACATCGGCGCCAGCTACGTTTTCATCTTGGTCCAGGAAACCAACATAGTTCTTTGTGTGGCCGCCGACTGTTACGTCGACTTGTGCCATTGCAGGAGCGGCAGCGAAGGCTACGCCAACGATAGCTGCAGAGCTCAGCAGGATTTTTTTCATTTTAATTCCTCCAAATGTTAAAAGATTTCTTAGGTAATCACGAAAGCGATTGAATAAGAAAACCACCCGGAACCCCGAGTGATGCCCATTTTTAGTCTTAATTGGGGCAGGGGGTCAACGCGTCCGATACCCCCTTGCAACATTTTGATACGGGCCTGTTGCACATCTGCAACAGGGCGCCGATTGGCGTTAAATGTTTTACGGAAATATATGTTGTTTTTGCGAAATCGCCTGTATCCCCAGCATTTCCAACGGATCGTGGGCAACCGGCGGGGTCGCCGCCTTCGCGCTTGAGCCACCCTTTCAGGCATGCTAAGCAAGATAATCGTTAACAGCGCGCATTCCGTTTGAAGGAGTCTTTTAAGCGATGAAAGTTTCTCTACGCACAGTCCTGCTGGCCCTTCTGGCCCTGCCATTGTTGGTCATAACGGCCTGTGAAAGTTATAAAGGTGAGGCAAAATACCCAACGGGCCATGACCGCACGACGACGGGCGGCGATATCTATGCCGAACGCGAAAGCATTTTCGGCAAGGATGGGCTGCAACTGCTGGGCGGCAAGGACGATGACAAAAATGACGGATCGAACGGCATCGGCGTCAATTCCTATCTCTGGCGCGCCAGCCTCGACACTGTTTCCTTTATGCCGCTCGCCTCGGCGGATCCGTTCGGCGGCGTCATCATCACCGACTGGTATATCGCCGAAGAAAAACCGGATGAGCGTTTCAAGGTTAATGTCTTTATTCTGGATCGCCAGCTGCGCTCGAACGGCGTGCAGGTCAAACTGTTCCGCCAGATTCAAAAAGGTGGCAAATGGGTCGATTCCACCGTCGCCGATAATACGGCCGCACAAATGGAAGAGGCCATCCTGACCCGTGCGCGGCAGCTTCGCGTGGCCGATATGGGCGGGGAATAATCCCAGCCTTTATATTAAAGACACGAAACCCCGGCCAGCGTGCCGGGTTTTCTTTTGCCTTGATTTCCAAGGCTTTCCTCACTTAATACTGACATAAGCTGTCATTCTGAGCGCCAGCGAAGAATCTCCCTATCGTACGCGCGAGAAGGAGCCCCTTCGCATTCACTCAGGGTGAGAGTATGATTATTACAATAGATAATAAGAGAGCGCACGGATGAACTCCCGGTACAATATCAAGGAAACCGAAAGCAAGTGGCAGAAAATCTGGCACGAACGAAAATCGTTCGAGGTCACGGAAGATGAAAGCCGCGAGAAATATTACGTCCTTGCCATGCTGCCATACCCATCGGGCCGCATCCATATCGGCCACGTTCGCAACTACACGCTCTCCGACGTTGTCGCCCGTTACAAAAAAGCCAAAGGTTTTAACGTCCTGAACCCGATGGGGTGGGACGCGATGGGATTGCCGGCAGAAAACGCGGCGATGGAACGCAATGTCCACCCAAGCGAGTGGACCTATTCCAACATCGCACAGATGAAACAACAGATGTTGTCTATGGGCCTTGCCATCGACTGGTCCCGCGAAGTCGCGACCTGCCACCCGAAATATTACAAACATCAGCAGAAGATGTTTTTGAAACTTCTCGAAAACGATCTCGCCTACCGCAAGGAGTCGATGGTCAACTGGGATCCGGTCGACAACACGGTTCTGGCAAACGAACAGGTGGTGGATGGAAGAGGGTGGCGCACAGGCGCGCTGGTTGAGCGCCGCAAACTCAATCAATGGTTCTTCCGTATCACGAAATATGCCGATGATCTGATCGAAGGCATCAAGACCCTCGATCGCTGGCCGGAAAAGGTCCGCCTGATGCAGGAAAACTGGATCGGCAAGTCACAGGGCGCACAATTCACGTTCAACCTTCTGTCAACAGACGGACAGATCGAGGTTTACACGACCCGCCCCGACACCTTGTTCGGCGCAAGCTTTGTCGGTCTTGCCTTCGATCACCCTCTCGCCAAGCAACTGGCCGGCGACAAGGAAGGCTATGATGCCTTTATAAAGGAATGTCAGGCGGGCGGCACATCCGAAGCCGCCATCGAACAGGCCGAAAAGATTGGCTTCAACACCGGCCACTTCGTCGATCACCCCTTTATCGAAGGCAAGAAACTTCCTGTCTATCTCGCCAACTTCATCCTGATGGATTATGGCACGGGCGCGATCTTCGGTTGCCCCGCGCATGACGAACGCGATTTCGAATTCGCAACGAAATATGGCTTACCAATCGTTCAAGTCGTTTCCTGTCATCCTGAGCGCAGCGAAGGATCTCGGGATTCTTCGGCTTCGCCTCAGAATGACACTGAAGAAACTTTGCCCTACACAGGCCCGGGCAAGATCATCAATTCCGAGTTTCTCAACGGTAAGAATATCGATGAAGCAAAAGCCGCGGCGATTGCCAAACTCGAAGAACTGGGAAGAGGGAAGGGCGTCACCAATTTCCGCCTGCGTGACTGGGGCGCGGTGCGTCAACGTTACTGGGGCTGCCCCATTCCAATCGTTTACTGCGACACATGCGGCGCGGTGCCAGTACCTGAGGATCAATTGCCCATCGAATTGCCGCAGGACATCAATTACGACGCGCCGGGCAATCCGCTCGTGCGTCATCCGACATGGAAAAACACGACCTGCCCGGCTTGTGGCGGCGCGGCCACCCGCGAAACCGACACGATGGACACGTTCGTGGATAGCAGCTGGTATTATTTGCGCTATCTCGATGCCCGCAATGATAACGAAGCCTTCTCCAAAAAAGCCACAGATTACTGGGGCGCGGTCGACCAATATATCGGCGGCGTCGAACATGCGGTTCTACACCTTCTCTATTCCCGTTTCTGGACCCGCGCGCTCCGCGATTGCGGCTATCCGGTGCCAAGTGACGAGCCCTTCACCGGCCTGTTCACGCAAGGGATGGTCACGCACGCAACCTTCCAGGATGCGGACGGCAAATGGCTGTTCCCGACCGATGTTCAAAAGGATGATAACGGCAAATGGACAACGATTGAGGGCAACAAGCCTGTCACCATTGGCCAGACCATCAAGATGTCGAAATCGAAAAAGAACGTCATCGACCCGCAGGACATCATCGACACATATGGTGCCGATGCTGCGCGTCTTTTCATCCTCTCCGACTCTCCGCCGGAACGTGACCTTGAATGGTCGGAAGCCGGGATCGAGGGATCGTGGAAATATATCAACCGTGTTCACCGCCTTGTCACCGAAGTTGCGGCAACCTTACCGAAGGATCTGCATGGGCCGTCTTCCTTCTCGGATGCTGCAACGGAACTGCGCCGCGCCACGCACAAAACCATCGACGGCGTGGGCAAGGACATCGAAGCATTCCATATGAACAAGGCCGTGGCCCGCATTCGGGAATTCTCGAACACCATTTCATCGTTCAACGCGAAATCCGCCGATGAGCAATGGGCGCTCCGCGAAGCGATTGAATCCCTTGTGATCATGATCAACCCGATGGCGCCGCACATGGCGGAAGAATTGTGGGAACATCTCGGTAACAATACAATGCTCACGCAAACGCCGTGGCCGCTCGCCGATGAAGCCCTGCTGGAATCCGACACCGTCACGCTCGCCGTACAGGTGAACGGCAAGATGCGCGCGACGATTACCCTTGCTGCTGATGCGGATCAGAAGACAGCCGAAAATGCTGCGCTGTCGGAAGCCAATGTTCAGGCCGCGCTTGAAGGAAAGTCCGTCAAAAAGGTCATCGTTGTCCCTGGAAGGATCGTCAATGTCGTTGCTGCTTAAACTTTCGATTTTCCTATCCTTATTCCTCGCCGCTTGCGGGTTCACGCCGATGTACGGCCAATATGGCGACAAGAATGTCGTAGCGGGATTGGACAAGATTGAAATCGCCATGGTGCCGGATGCGGCGGGCATCGAGCTGCGCAACCACTTGATCGACCGCTTCTATCAAAATGGCTATCCGTCCTCTCCGACGCATAAACTGGTTCTAAGCCCGGTTGCGGAACAGGAGCGCGACCTCGACATCACCATCGATTCCGAAGCTACCCGCAAACAAATCCGGCTTCAGGTATCGATGAATCTGATCGACAATGCGACCAACGCCTCCGTTCTGTCACGCTCTCTCACCGCGATCACCAGCTACAACGTCTCGGCCACACAGTTCGCCACGCGGATATCCGAAGCCGATGCGCGGGAAGCGGCGCTTGCCGACCTAGCCCGACAGATCGAAACCCATCTGTCACTTTATTTCAAAAAATAATTTCTTGACGCAATTTTCCAAGCGTCTAAACTTACCCACAGTGTTATGCACACTGGCGGAATTTGAAGGCCAGCTTGTACCGCCTTTAAAAATACTAAAGCGACCATGTGAAATATTTCTTCTCAATCAAGGAAAGGAAATGACATGGAAACGGCTGAAGACTCAAAACCCTATCTGGATGTGAACATCGTCGAAGGCGGCAATCGTCAGGGCGTGCCCTGCGATTCCTGGGCCATCGTTATTAAGGGCATGGCCAAAAACGAATTCAATCAGTCCGGAGAGCAGCTGGTCGAAACCATTCCCAAAAGCGATGGCTATGACAGCGTCCTTAAGAGACTGAGTGAGGAAGCGGAAAAACGCCATTTACTGGTCGCGGGTGAAGCGCTCCACGCTTAACGGCGGAAATTCGTAAAAGAACCGTAGAAGTCACGCCGGTCTTTCCTTAAGATAGCCCCATGAAACTCGGCTGGAAAGACATTGAACCCTTCGTCAAGAAACCGGACGCCAAAGCCCGCGTGGTTCTGGTCTACGGTCCCGATGCGGGATTGATGCGCGAGCGCGCGAAAACCATTTCACAAAGCGTCGTCGCGGACTTATCCGATCCCTTCAATGTCACCGTTTTGACTTCCGACCAGATTGTTGAAGACAAATCGCGCCTGTTCGACGAAGCGCAATCCATGTCCCTGATGGGCGGTGCGCGTCTGATCCGCATCGAAGACGGCGCCGATAAAATAACAACGGTGCTGAAAGACTATCTGGCCGCGCCGAGCGCGGAAAATCTTGTGGTGATTGAGGCGGGTGAACTGGGCCCGCGGTCGACGCTTCGCGCCCTTTGCGAAAAATCCGGTAATGCCGCCGCCGTTCCCTGTTATGTCGAAGATGCGCGCGGCGTATCAAACCTGATCCGCCAGATGGCGCAGGAAAATGGATACACCGTGCAGCCCGATGCCGTGCAATGGCTTGCCGGCAATATCGCGGGAGACCGTGCCAGGGCGCGAAACGAGCTCGAAAAACTTTTCATTTACGCAGGAAGCCAGAAAAACATCACACTGGATGATGCGAGGGCCGCCTGCGGCGAAGCCGGCGACCAATCTATCGATGACCTGATTTACGCGATGGGTGCAGGGCAGACGGAATTATCGCTTGCGACCTATAACAAATTGCTGGGTGAGGGCGTGGCCGTCGTCACTATACTGCGCTCGATGCAAAACCACTATCGCCGCCTTCATTCGGTGCGCAGCGCGGCCGATCTCGGCACTCCGATCGAAGCCGCGATGAAGGAATTGCAACCGCCGATTTTCTTCAAACAGGAAGACGCCTTCAAATCGCACCTGCGCAAATACAGCGAAAGGAAATTGATGGCGATCATGACGCGGCTTAGCCAGATAGAGGCGCAAACGAAAACCACCGGCGCACCGGTGGAAACGTTGTGTTCGCAAGCGATCCTCTCGCTCGCATCGCAATAATCAGGCTTTGGCCAAGGCCAGCTTGACACCAAGGGCTATAAACAACCCGCCGCAGACGCGGTCGATCCACCGCGACGCTTTCAGGAATTTCTGGCGAATAGCGGGCGCGGTCAAAACAATCGAGACAATCGAAAACCATATCATTGTCATGACAATGCAGGTCAGGCCATACAATGCCTGTACGGGCATGGTCGCATCCGGACTTAGGATTTGCGTGAACAACGCCAGAAAGAACATCGTCGCCTTCGGGTTGAACAAATTCGTGATAAAACCGCTTCGAAGCGCCTGAATATCCGGCATGGTTTTCGCCCCTGAAGCATCCATATCCGCGCCGGAAAACCCTGTTGAACGAAGGGCCTTGATTCCTACATAGAAAAGATAGGCGGCACCGATATATTTCAGGATGGTGAAAAGCATGACCGATTTCGAAATCACAATCGCAAGGCCGCCAAGGCAATAGGCAACATGTACGGCAACCCCCAATCCAAAACCGATCGCCGTCATAATTCCCGCACGGCGCGAATATAGGATCGAGTTGCGTATAGCCATGATAAAATCGGGGCCGGGTGAGGCAAGCGCCACACTGAAAACCCCGACAAGCATCAGCCAGTTTAAAAGAATATCGTTCATTTATTATCCGGCCCTATGCAAGCACTTTTGGAATCTTGGCGAGGCGCAACGCGATCTCGTCGAATTGATCGAGCGATTTGAAATCGATGCGCAAGGACCCTTCCGGGCCTTCGCCGACCATAGAGATTGTTACTTTCATACCAAGCGCATTGGAAAGATCATTTTCCATCGCCAGAATGTTCGGGTCCTTGAAGGTTGCGTCTTTGCCTTTTTTCGGGCGGTGATTGATTTCGCGACCCGCTTCGGCGGCCACGAGCTTTTCGGTCTGGCGAACGGAAAGGCCTTTGACCATGATATCGGTGGCAAGTAGCGCGGGATTGGCGGAACCGATCAAGGCGCGCGCATGGCCCGCAGACAATCCGCCGCCCACCACATATTGCTGCACGCTTTCGGGCAGAGTGAGCAATCGCACGAGGTTTGCCACGTGGCTTCGGCTTTTGTTCACGGCCTGACCGACATCTTCGGCCGTGAACGCATATTCATCCATCAGGCGCTGATAGCCTTTGGCCTCTTCAATCGCGTTCAAATCCTGACGCTGCAGGTTTTCGATCAGCGCGATTTGAAGAACGTGGGAATCGTCCAGATCACGAATAACCACCGGTACTTCGTGTATTTGCGCCTTCTGACAGGCGCGCCATCTGCGCTCGCCCGCCACAATTTCATACATGTCCGGGGAATTCGGAATGGGGCGGACCAGAATGGGTTGCAGAAGGCCATGCTGCTTGATGGAATTCGCAAGCTCATTGATAAGGGCCGGGTCAAAATAAGTACGCGGTTGATCGGGGTTGGGCGTTAGTTGCCCTATGCCAAGCATACGGCGGGGGCCGGCATTCACCGATGCCCCTTCCGCTGCCGGATCCGCATTCGCGTCCACGGCAAATGTTGCCTCTTCATCTTCGAACAGGGCATCCAGCCCACGGCCCAATCCACGTTGTTTCGGTGTCATTTTGTCTATCCTGTTTTTACACGGTCTCTCTGGAAACATCTTTTACAATGATTTGCAAGGACCGGACCATATTACAAATACTTGGCAATTGCCACTAAATAGTTTTTACGCGGCGCTTACGGTACCATCCGTTTTGTCCTCAGGCTTCGCGGCGGCCAGCTCGCGCAAAATTTGCTTCTCGCGTTTGACAACCTCTCCGGCAAGGCTGATATAGGCGCGCGCGCCGGGGCATTTCATGTCATAGACAATCGCGGGCAGGCCGTATGATGGCGCCTCGCTCAAACGGACGTTGCGCGGGATAATCGTATTATACACTTTGTCGCCGAAATGGGCCCGCACATCGGCTGCGACGGCATCGGACAAATTGTTGCGGCGGTCGAACATGGTCAAGACAATCCCGTGGATATCAAGACGCGGATTAAAGCTCTTTTTCACGCGCTCCACGGTCTTGGCCAGATGCGACAACCCTTCCAGCGCGAAAAACTCGCATTGCAGCGGCACGACGATGGAATCGGACGCAACCAGCGCATTGAGCGTTAAAAGGCTTAAAGACGGCGGGCAGTCGATAATCACGTAATCATAAGGCAGCGGCACGCGCAGCGCGCGTTGCAAACGGTATTCGCGGTTTTCGGATGTTACCAACTCAATCTCGGCGCCGCTCAAATGAATAGAGGATGGCAGAACATTCAAACCCGGAACCTTGGTCGGCTGGACTGTTTCGGCAACGCTGGCATCATCGAAAATGACATCATAGGCGCTTTTGCGGATACCGGCGCGTTTGATGCCCAAACCTGTGGACGCATTCCCCTGCGGATCAAGATCAACCAGCAAGACATTCTTACCAATGGCGGCGAGGGCTGTTGCAAGATTGACAGAAGTGGTTGTCTTGCCAACGCCGCCCTTTTGATTGGCGACAGACAGGATGCGCGGAATTTTGTGGCCGGACAGAAAGGATCTCGGTTGTTTTTGCGTGACATTGCCATTGGACAGGTTGTTTTCCACGGTCTGACCCTTTCTGCTTGAAGGTTTTCACTATGCGAGGATCAGACGTACAGGTCAAGAAAATAGCGCTTTACACCGGTGCTTATTTGGAAATGAGGTCGAAAATCAGCGCTTCCTGACTGATTTCAGGACCAATATTTGTCCGGCTGCGTCCGTGGAACTTTGCGACGTTTCGATTAAAAAATCCCATTTCTGCGCCGCTTCGTCGATTTCTGCCTGCGCCTGGGCGCCTTTGGGGAAGATCAGGACCAGATCGGGATTGGCGGCGATCCAGGGCGCACAATAGTCCAGAAGTTTTGCAAGGCTGGCCAGCGCCCGGGCCGTAATCACATCCGGGGCGGGAAGACGGGCCGCCGCTGCCTCAATCCGGTTGTTTTCGACCATTACAGCCACGCCTGTTTCACGTGAAACGGTCTGAAGAAAGGCGCATTTTTTGGAATCCGATTCGATCAGGCTGACCGATAAAGCCGGCCTTAGAATAGCCAAAACCAGACCCGGAAACCCGGCGCCGCACCCCAGATCATAGAGCGTTTCGGCCTCGTTGGGGATCAAGGGTTCCAATTGCGCCGAATCCACGAAATGCCGCTCCCATGCGTCCGGCAATGTGGCGGGACTGACCAGATTGATTTTGGCCTGCCATTTTTCAAGGAGGGCCAGATAAGTCTTCAGCCGCTCCTGTGTTTCACGGGAAACAGAATTAAGCGGCATTCTGGTCTTTCTCGATCCGTTTCTGCCGCTTGACAAAGCGGAGCAGGGACACCACCGCCGCCGGGGTGACGCCCGGTATGCGTGAAGCCGCGCCCAGCGTAGCGGGGCGGATACTCTCTAGTTTCATACGAATTTCGGTCGAAAGGGTTCCGATCTGGCTGTAATCCAGATCATGCGGAAGGGCCATACCTTCTTCTTTCTTAAAGGAAACAATATCCGCTTCCTGCTGCCCCATATAGGCGGAATAGGTGGAATCGATCTGAACCTGTTCACGGATAGCGGGGGCTATATTGTTCATTTCCGGCCAAAGGACGGCGAGTTTTTCCCAGCTCATCTCCGGATAATGGAGCAAATCAAAGGCGGAGCGGCGGCGACCGTCCTTGTTTACTTCGATTCCGGCACGTTCCAATTCGTTCGGCGTGGCGATCAGTTTTTCGGCAACCAATTGGCGCGCGGCGGCCAGATCCGCCTTCTTGGCAGACCAGACGGCGGCGCGGTCAGCAAAGGCAAAACCGCCTTCAACAGCCTTGTCGGTCAGACGCTGGTCGGCATTGTCGGCGCGGAGCGTCAGGCGGTATTCCGCACGGGAAGTGAACATCCGATAAGGTTCCGGTGCGCCGCGGGAAATGAGGTCGTCGATCATCACGCCAATATAGGATTCGGAGCGGTCGAGCGTGAATTTTGCCGTTTCACGTGAAACGGGATCGGCGCCAGCGCGGATGGCGGCATTCAAACCGGCCATCAGGCCCTGCGCCGCGGCCTCTTCATAACCAGTCGTCCCGTTGATCTGGCCCGCTAAAAACAGACCGGAAAGACGTTTGGATTCAAGCGTTTGCGTTAGGTCCCGTGGATCGCAGTAATCATATTCAATGGCGTAGGCCCATTCGAATATTTTCGCGTTTTCAAGGCCGGGAATAGAGGCCAGCAATTCAGCCTGCACATCGATCGGCAGCGCATTCGAAATTCCGTTCGGATAGACAGTGGGATCATCAAGCCCTTCCGGCTCCAGAAAAATCTGGTGGCGTTCCTTATCAGCGAACCGGACAACCTTATCCTCGATTGACGGGCAATAGCGTGGACCTGTGCCGGAAATCTGGCCCGAATACATCGGCGCCTGATGGAGATTGGCGCGAATAATGTCATGCGTTTTTTGCGTGGTATAAGTGATTCCGCATTCAATCTGCGGCACCGTGATTTTATCCGTCATATACGAAAACGGGATGGGCGGATTGTCCGCGGCCTGCGTCTCCAGAACCGACCAATTGATCGTGCGGCCATCAATACGGGCAGGCGTACCGGTTTTGAGGCGCCCCAAAGGAAATCCAAGCTTTTCAAGGGTTTGGGCGAGGCCAACCGCTGGCTTTTCGCCCACGCGACCCGCCGGTGTTTTTTCGAGGCCGCGATGGATGAGACCGCGTAGGAATGTGCCCGTTGTGATGACCACAGATTTGGCGGAAAGGGTTTTGCCGTCCCCGGTGATAACGCCGGTCACTTCGCCGTTACTATAAGTGAGGTCTTCCGCGCCGCCTTCGAGAAGCGTCAAATTGGGATACTCACGAAGCAGCGCCTGCATCCCTTCGCGGTATAATTTCCGGTCCGCCTGGGAGCGGGGGCCGCGCACGGCGGGGCCTTTGGACGCGTTCAGCATACGGAACTGGATACCGGCCTGATCGATCACGCGGCCCATGATGCCGTCGAGCGCATCGATTTCACGCACCAGATGCCCTTTGCCCAAACCGCCAATCGCGGGGTTGCAGGACATCACGCCGATTGTATCAAGGCGGTGCGTCAGAAGGGCCGTTTTCGCGCCATAGCGGGCGGAGGCCGCAGCGGCTTCACAGCCTGCATGCCCACCGCCGATCACAATGACGTCGAATGAATAATCCATGGCCATCTTATAATCCGAAACTGTGGATGGATGCCACAAATTTTATCCACAGGGCGATAGGAGAGCCGATAAGCGGGGGTTTGCCAGACCTGTTAAACACTTCGTTTTTATCCCGCGAAGAGGCGCAAATTGCACCGATGAAAATCTTATTGTATCAACATTCGTACTAGGGACTGGTAACAAAGTATAATCATTATGGACACAGGCATAACCATCCATCAAATGCGAGAGCCCGGGCTGATCGGGTCTCCCGCCAAGCGCGAAATGCTGGCCCGACTGTCATTGATATACAGCGAAGCCGCTCTCGGAAAAGCGGAAGAGGCTTTTCTGAACGATATTCGCTTGCAGCCGCTTCTTCCACAAGGCGCGTTTGTCACCGAACAGATGGGCAAACCCGATCACTATATCGGTAGCGACTATAGCCAAACTCAATATGAAATAGACCATCTTGTACATCGGCTGCTCATCAACAACTTTCATTATTATGCCGATCCGTTCAAGGCCAGAGGCGCACATGATGTCAGGGAATTATTCAAGCGTGCGCCCGGCATTTTGAAAGCCGTCTTAAAAGGCAGCGAAAAAGAAAAGTTTTTTCAGATGAGAGATATTTCTACCGCGACACGCGAGCACGCCTATCGCCTAAAGGATTCCATCGCTGCCAACGTGGTGTTCATGAGCGATTATCGCCTGTAATTATTTCCCGATGCAAAAATCGCGGAAGATAACGTCGAGCAAATCTTCGACATCGACGCGGCCTGTGATGCGGCCGAGCGCACGGGCGGCGAGGCGCAAATCTTCCGCCATCAATTCGGGCAAGCTCGCCGTCAATGAATTTTGCAAATGCTTGAGGCAATCTTCCAGTGCGGCGCGGTGACGCGCGCGGGTAAGAGAGGGCGTTTCACGGGAAACATCATAGAGCGATTTTATTTTCGCGGTGAGGACAGAGAGGAATTCATCCATGCCTTGGCCGGTGGTAACAGAAAGTAAAACCATGTCATCCTGAGCGATAGCGAAGGATCCCGTGAGATCCTTCAGTCGCTGCACTCCTTCAGGATGACAGCTATCAGCCTTATTGATAACAATAACGCTGCGATCATTGATCAGTTTTAAAGTGTGTTCATCCAATTGTTGGTTTGTGCCATCAAATACCAAAACACGAATATCGGCATTCTCGGCGCGTTGCAACGCGCGGCGGATGCCTTCGGATTCAACACTGCCATGTCCGCCGTCTTCCATGATCTGATCAGGACGCAGTCCCGCAGTATCGGCAAGGATAACCGGATAACCGCCCAAATCCAGATGCACTTCGATGACATCGCGCGTGGTTCCGGCCATGGCGGAAACAATGGCTACATCACGGCCTGCAAGGGCGTTAACAAGGGAAGACTTTCCCGCATTCGGCGCTCCGATCACGGCGACCTGAATACCGCCGCGCAGGCGTTCGCCGCGCCGATTGTCGTTCAGGTGCGCCGCGATTTCCGATTCAATCTTTTGAATGGCTGGATGCGCTTTGGCGGTTTCACTGTCCGGCACGTCTTCATCGGGGAAGTCGATCACCGCCTCGACATAGGCGAGGGCGCGCACCAATTCCTCGCGCCAGCCATTGTAGAGATTGGAGAGGACGCCGCCCATTTGCGATAGGGCCTGTTGACGTTGTATCTGCGTTTCCGCTTCGATCAAATCGGCGATCGCTTCGGCTTCGGTCAAATCGATCTTGCCGTTTTCAAAGGCGCGGCGCGTGAATTCGCCGGGCTCCGCCAGACGATGGCCGTCTTGTTTTTTCAAGGCGGACAAAAACGCGTCGATCACCGCGGCGGATCCGTGAAGGTGATATTCCACGACATCTTCCCCCGTGAAACTAGCGGGGCCTTTGAAGGGCAGCACCAGCGCACGGTCGATCAAATCGTTCGTGTCAGGATCGGCCAGCGTGGCATAAAGGGCTGTGCGCGGTTTGGGGATATCCTTGGGTTTTCCCAGTTTATACAAAGAATCCCACGATTTATCCCCAGATACGCGCACAATTGCGACGCCGGCCTTGCCGGGTGCGGAGGAGAGCGCGTAAATCGTATCGGTCATGATTACTTTTTCTTCGGCTGCTTACCATCTGCGCCGGTCATATCGACGCCCATCTGGCCCCAGAACATCTTTTGCATGTCGGTCCAGCCCTGCATACTCATCGGCATCCAGGTTTTAACAAGAGTTTCAGGATCAAGCGCCCGCATATTCTCCGCGATGCGCTCTTCCAGTTCCTTCATCATCCGTTCCTGCATCGGCGCAAGGTCCGGCAGACCCATAAAGCGGCGCGCCTCTTCCGGCGTGCATTCGATGTCAAAATTCACTTTCATATTAGGGCCTCCTTGTCTTTGCCCCGTTATAGCGCATATGACAGGTGCGGGATAGACACTTTTGGCTCCCCTTGCTAGGCTGCCCCCTCAAACGCGATCAAGAGAAGGAAGGATGCCATGACAACCGAAAAAATTTCTCTCCCCTCCGGCGACAGCATCGATTGCTATGTCGCCCGCCCTGAAAGCGACGGCCCCCATCCGGTCGTCATCGTCATTCAGGAAATCTTCGGGGTCAATGACGGCATCCGTGGCAAATGCGAATGGCTGGCGGGTGAGGGTTTCATCGCCGTGGCGCCGGATTTATTCTGGCGCCTGGAGCGCAATGTCAATCTTA
>CBFGQF010000010.1:0-19300 GCA_965650865.1 uncultured Alphaproteobacteria bacterium
GTGCGCTCGAAAAACCTGTCGTAAATTCCTGTCTGCAGGATCTTGTCTATGGATCGGTCTGCCGTGTTGGCCAGAGAAGAGGCAACCTTAAGGTATCGGCCACCCTGCCATGATTTGGGGGTCACGGTTTTATAGATCTTTCTGGCTATATGCATCGCGCCGCCATGGGCCGAAACTTGACGAGGTGCGGCCACTTCCTGCTGGCCTTCGGAGACGGCTTTTTCCTGTTTTTCGAAAATTTCCGCGCGGCCCGAACTGAGGTTTTCGGCATAGGTTGTAAAACCGAGCGGGGCGTAATGTTGGAAGCTGTGATCCATACCAAGGGAATTTGCCCAGTCCTGCCATTTGAAGGCGTTGATCTGGCGGGATGATGAGACGGATACCCACGGAACACGGTACGCATCCGCGATGATGGCGGCGTGCATCGCTTCGGCAATCACCAGTTTGGCTCCGCTGATCGCGGCCATCACATCTTTAATGTCAGAAAGCGGATCGACATACTCTACGCCCGCGTGCTTGCATGCGGATTTCCAGAGGGGGTTGAGCGATGTTTTCCAGTGCGGTACGAAAACCGTTTTTCCGGTTTTAGGTGCGGCGGGGAAAATTTCGGGCGTCAGGATGGCGGGGTCTGTGATAAACATGTCATCGGGGAGCCCCATGACCTTGGCCGTCTTGGGGCCGCGGACGAAAAAGAACTTCCAGTTAGGATCGTTGATCTGGCGGAAGTCGGCGCCATAGCCGCATCCCGATCCGCAGACGATAACCTGGCCTGCCGTTTCGCGAAGGCCGTTACCCAGTAGGGTTCCGATTCCCATCATGACGATTCCATCGTCCCGCCCGATAAATTCTCCGAGGTATGGCTGCCATAGATATTTGTTCAGGACATCGCCGAAATTCGGGACGGACTCATACATGCTTATTCTCAAGATCGGATCCTTTCGCACTGCAAAAAAGCTATAGAAACCATGAAATACGCTCTGGCGCAAGTGCGCTTTGGAACCGGATGGCGTTTGCGCCGTTTGTATTTCGGGAATAAAGGAGATTTTTATGTCGGCTAACACAGGCAACAACAAACGCGGCGTCAATCAGGGGCAAACAAGGCTGGGCAAAGGCCATGTAACGAAGGATGAGGAATATAAAAAAGGCCTGGTGGGCACCACGAAATATGTCGTCGATAAAAAACCGAAGGTGAATCCGCATATCTCCACGCCGTCCGATGCCAAAGAAGACGGGGAGCCCGGAAAACCCCTCCATTAGGACATCTTAGCCTTTGCAAGGGCAGGCGGCTTTCCGTTATAGTCCCGCAATGTCCGACCTTGTCGCTACCTCTAAAATCGAACCCCGTTACGCCCTGATTGCCTCGTTCTGGGCGCTTGGGACCGTGGCCATCCTGATCGTGGTGAAATCCTATGCCTACTGGAAATCCGATTCCGCGGCGCTTCTTGCGACACTGACGGATTCTTTTACCGATGCCGCTATGTCCGGCGCCATGCTTATGGCACTCAAATATTCGCTGCGGCCTGCCGATAACTCCCACAGGCACGGTCATGGTAAGATGGAAGGGATCGGCGCGTTGTTTCAGTCCGCCTGCCTTGTGGCGGCGTCCCTGTTCCTGATGTTCGAGGCGTTGCAGCGTTTCACCCACCCGCAGGATGTCACGCATCATATTCTTGGCGTATGGGTTGCCGGAATCGCGATTGCCTTGTCCATCCAGCTCATCCTCGTTCAAAAATATTGCCTCTCGAAGGCACCGTCTCTCGCGGTGGAATCCGATCAGGCACATTACACCACCGATGTCGCGCTGAACGGTAGCGTGATTGCGGCGCTGCTGATCCATTATTACGGCGGCCCGCAATGGGTGGACCCGCTCTGCGCTTTGGCGGTGGCGGCGTATTACCTTTATGCCTGCCGCAAGATCGGTTTGTCGGCTATCGATATGCTGACCGACCGTGAATTGCCCAAGGCAGTGCGCGGACGTATAGAAGATACCATCAAACGCCACCCTGACATTCTCGGCTTCCACGATCTGCGCACACGAAAATCGGGGATGGTCATCCATATCAGTTTCGATGTGGAAATAGATCCGGATATCACGCTCAAAGAGGCGCACGATATCGTCCGTGCGCTGGAAGAAGATATTATGGCCGACTATCCTTACGCCGAAATCATCATCCATAAGGACCCGTTCGGCGATCCCCACGACCACAGGCATAAGGTACGGCATTGATGACAATTGTTCTGGCAGATCTGGGCGGCACCCATTTGCGTCTGTCGAAAGACGGCGGCAAGACGATTCAAAAATTCAGGATCAGCGAATATCCATCGTTCGAAGCCGCGCTGGATTCCTTTGCGCCGGATCGCGGCCATCTTTATCTCGCCTCCGCCATTACGCCGCTGGAGGGCATTATCGAGGACAAACGCTTTGGCGATACGCCGCACTGGCGTATCGATCTGAAGGCGCTTGGCAATGTGACCGTTTTGAACGATCTTGAGGCTGCGGCCTATGGCCTTGCGATTTTGCCGGAAGATAAGGCGACAATCATTCTTGCACCTACGGAACCGCAGCGTCATTTCGATTGTCCGCCAAAACTTCTGATCGGTGTCGGCACAGGCATCGGCCATGCCTATCTGTTCGAAAAACCGGGTATCAAACCCTTTGTGCAGCGGACGCACGGCGGCCATGTTCCAGCCTTTGGCGTGACCGCGGAACATCAGGAAGTGATCGACGCGGCGCGCAAATACCAAAAAAACAAACGCGATCTGATCATGGAAAACCTTGTGGGCGGCAATGGCCTTTGGGCGATGGATGCCGCGCTTGGCAAAGACCGCGCCATTCGCCTGTTCTGGGAATTTCTGGGACTGTACTGCAATATGCTGGTCGGCGGCACAGGGGCCTATGGCGGGGTATATTTGTCCGGGGGCGTTATCGATGACATGATCGAAAATTCTGCGGTCGATGCAAAAACCTTCCGCGACTATTTCATTCGCCCGATGGTGGATGTTGTCGTCGAAAGCCTGTCTTCCGTGCCGGTTTATTATTGCAGCGATATCAATTTGCCTATTTTGGGATTGTCTGTCTACGCGCGCGAATGTCATCCTGGGCGTAGCGAAGGATCTCATGAGACGTTTCGCTGACGCTCAACATGACAAGGGACAGAATGAAATTCGCATCTTCCGCCTATCTGACGATTGACGATTCTCCCTCGGACCGGATGGATGATCTTACAGGCTGGCTCTATGAAAAGGGCATTCCCGCCATTTTCTATTGTCGGGGCGATATGATCGAGGCCAACCCGATGGCCGCTGTCCGCGCCGTGCAGAAGGGGTTTATACTGGTCAATCACACGCATTCGCATCAACGTGCCAGCCAGAATGATCTGCAATGGTATATCAATGATATCCGTCAGTGCGAATTCCTGCTGGACCGTATTTACAAGGAAGCCAGGGTTGAAAAGAAAATAAAGGCCTTCCGTTTTCCGCATATCGATCGCGGCACGGCGGGGTGGATCGTTGATTACGATTCTTACGCCGAAGAAGACCGTGCGGCGTTGCTTGCGGCCTTTGCCGAAGGGCTGAATGTCTCTTCGATGGAAAAACCCGCCGCCGAATTCTGGGCGAAGAAGCAGGCCATTCAAAACTACCTTAAAAGCGAAGGCTATGTTCAGCCCTTCAAGGGCGTAACGCATGAATGGTTTGCGCGCGGTGAAATCGCGAATGCCGCAGATTCCCTCTACACTTTCTCCAATTGCGACTGGATGCTGACCGACCGTCACCGTGGAAAATGGCCCTATAAAACCATCGAAGACCTGAAGAACAAGGCGAAAGGCGATAAATGGTTAACGCAAGAGGGCTCGGTGAATGTCATTTTGGCGCACGATCAGGCGGAAATCGTTGACATAACGATAGAATTGTTGGATGACTTGGTCTCCAGCGGACTGACATTCTTAGAGGTGTAATGTGAGAGATTTTCTCGTCTATGTCATCGCCGATTACGGCGATTTGCACGATCTTGCCTTTGCGGAAGTGACGCAAAAACTTTACCACGAATTGCACGATAAAAATGTCGCGATCCGAGCTTATGCGGTTCCCGCCTTCGATACGGTGGCAACAGGCTTTGCGCTTGCGCAAACCGCCATCAATTCGAAACTGGGCAAAGGCCATAAATTCTACGTCAACACCGCCCCGCGCAAAGATGACCTGACACCGCGCGTCAAAAATTCTGGCGAAGGTCTTGCTTATGCGCGCCTGTTCAATGGCGTTGAAATTGTTGCGGTCAATAGCGGTTATTCACTGTCTTTCATTAAAGACGCCGCCGAGGAAATCCGGGAAATCCATTGTGACAAAGACGGATCGCAATTTCGCTCCCGCGATGTGTTCCCGCCTGCGTTCGGTTTGATCGCGCATGGTGATTATTCCAAACTCGGCGCGGATATCCGTGACGCCGTGCCGGATTATCCGAAGAATGTCGTTTGTTATACCGATGGATACGGCAACATAAAATGTTCGGTCGATCCGGCGGATCTCGAAGCGATGTCGGGCAAGCACGCAACGCTCGATATCAACGGGCGCGCAATGGCGGCTCGTGTGGCCGAGGGGATTTTCGGTGTCGCGGACGGGGAATTCTGTTTTTCCAGGGGTTCATCGGGCTGGACCCTGCCGGATGGCAAAAAAGTCGAATTTTCCGAAGTGGTTATGCGCGGCGGCAACGCGGCCAAGGCGTTCGGCAAACCGCCGGGCGGCACGCCCATTGGCTGGCGCGTGATCGAATAAGCGAACCAAACCAAGTATAATGTGTTGATAGGGTAGGTTAAGGACATAAAAGATGGCGACGTTTGAAGAAAAATTACAGGCTGACCGCGATTGGTTGAAAGACCAGCTGGATACATTTGAACTGCATCTCAAAAAGGGTTTGCAATTCGATGGCGCACAGTTGGGCGAACAGCGATACAATTTTCGAGACGTAATGCACGGTATCGCTTTTGGCGAAGACCATACCGGTAAAGTCCTGAATAAGTCCGCCACGTATACATTCCATCAATTCGACATCGACGAGGAAGAAGAGACCGCAAAGAAGAAAAAAGAGCGCGACAATATGCTTGCGCTGTGGCTGAAATATCTTCGTGAAGATATGAAAGGGCTAGACGATGAGGAAAGCAAAGCCCGCCGCCTTTATCTTCAGGATGTTTTGATCAGGAAAACCGAACAATTTTTGAAATCGCCTGATGCGACATACAAAATATCGTTTCGCAAAATTGCGCCGGGCCCCGCCAAATATAAAATGCTTTTCAACGAGGACGAAAATCCCGCGATTGAAATAAAACCGACGGAAAATACCAATCCGCATAACGTGGGTCCTGTTGCGGGTCCGTATGCAGGTTGGATACTAAAACCATCCTACGTTAATTCAGGCATCATTGCAGGGTTCTTCGGTCTTTCTACTGGCGCGGCTGTGGGCATGTTGATGCGCTCTGCCAGCAATATTGCGATTTGTTCTGCCATTGGCGCATTCGGTTTGACAGGCTTTCCCGCTTTGCTGGTTGCAGCGGGCGGCGCCGCCCTTGCGGGGGCAGCCGCTGGCGTGGTCACTGGTAGCATTCGCAGCGCCATGAAAAATCACGAGGCTATCGGTGCAGCAATGGGTTCCGTCGGATTGATGCAAAAGCCCAAAGTCTTTTGGGAAGGCTTCCGTCAATCGTTGGATACCAAACAACTTGTTGGCAATGCATTGGTTGGCGCGGCTGGAGGTTTGCTTGGTTTCGGATTGACCCATATCGATGCATTTACATCCTGCCTGTCAGAGCAATTCGGCTGGGCGTCGATTGCACAAAACGATATAGCGGAAAACACAAACGTTGCTCCGGATGCGCCGCAGGAAGATGCGCCTGCGGCCTCCCCGCAACCAGCTGCGCCGCAAATGGATGATATCGGCAATACATCCTTCACGCATGAAGATCTTCTGGAAGAATTCGGCGTGGGTGAGCAGGCTGACACCCCGTCTGCACAAAATGGCGGCACGGCCTGGCCGTCTTATATCAGCGACCCCGAAGGATCATTTGATGAATTCGTGGATAATTTGAACGGGGATGATACACCCACCCCTATAACGGAAACGCCTGCGGCAGAGGCGCCAAGCGAAACCGTCGCAACGGTTTCCGCGCCTGCCGATCCTGCCGGCATTGCGCCTGAAAACGATCAAGTCATCGTCAAGTCCGGCGATAACCTGACCCGTATTGTCGAGCGTGAATATGGTGTCGATGAACTCTCGAACGCCGATTCCGACGGTGACGGCATCCGTGACTTCGATGAAATCATGGCTGCGGTAGCGAAGGCCAACGGGCTGGAAGGGAACCAGCAAAACTGGCTCAAGGTGAACTGGGAACTGGCGATGCCGGAGGTTCAGGTTGCCAACGCCGCGGACAATATCAATCGCGCCGCGCTTGATGCCAACTGGCGGGCAGGGGATGTAACCTTCTCCGACGCCCCGAAAATGGCCGCCTAAATTCCAAGGGTCCCGCCCCTGCGGGGCCTTGCTTTCGGCCCTTTTCTATGGTTTTTAAGGCGGTATCAAGGGCGCGGGTGTAGCTCAGCGGTAGAGCATCAGCTTCCCAAGCTGAGGGTCGCGGGTTCGAAACCCGTCACCCGCTCCAAATCTGTTTGACGTTCTGGATTTGCTCGTTTATCACTTAGCCACTGGCGGCGCGGGTGTAGCTTAGTGGTAAAGCTCCAGCCTTCCAAGCTGGCTATGGGGGTTCGATTCCCCTCACCCGCTCCAGTTATTCCCTCAGACTTGGCAAATACCGTGCGGGCCCTATATCTTTTCCCATGACCCATATTATGGACAATACGGCACAATCACGCTTCGAACTTGAGGAACAGGGCCATCTTGCCTATGCCGATTATGTGCTGGACGGCGATATTCTGCGCATCAAATATGTCTTCGCACCGGAAGAATTGCGCGGGACAGGGGCCGCGGGGCGTTTGATGGAGGGGATTGCCGCCCATGCCGCCGCCAATAATCTCAAGTTGTTCCCGATTTGCGGCTATGCCGCTTCGTGGCTCCGCCGCCATCCCGAAACCGCTGATTTATTGGCGTAAATCCTCCAAAATACCCGTTGACTTTGGGCCGCGTTTTTCCTATTTGAAAGTCTGCATTTCGTGGCGGACGGGCCGTTTGTGGCAAGACCGATGGATAAAAACGCGAAGATTTTTAAACAAACCACAATAAGGAACCTATAGAGATGTCTAAGGAAAAGTTCGAGCGGACGAAACCGCACGTGAATATTGGAACGATTGGTCACGTTGACCATGGTAAGACGACGCTGACGGCGGCGATTACGAAGTATTTTTCGAAGGAATTCAAGGCGTACGACCAGATCGACAAATCGCCGGAAGAAAAGGCGCGCGGTATCACGATTTCGACAGCGCACGTTGAGTATGAAACAGATGCGCGCCACTACGCGCACGTTGACTGTCCTGGCCACGCCGACTACGTGAAGAACATGATCACGGGTGCGGCGCAGATGGACGGCGCGATTTTGGTTGTGAACGCGGCTGACGGCCCGATGCCGCAGACGCGCGAGCACATCCTTTTGGCGCGTCAGGTTGGCGTTCCGTACATCGTTGTGTACATGAACAAGGTTGACCAGGTTGACGATGCGGAATTGCTGGAACTGGTTGAGATGGAGATCCGCGAGCTTCTGAGCTCTTACGAATTCCCTGGCGATGATATTCCGATCGTGAAGGGCTCTGCTCTGGCCGCTCTGGAAGGCCGCGACAAGGAAATCGGTGAAGATTCCATCCGCGCGCTTCTGGCCGCCGTTGATTCCTACATTCCGACACCGGAGCGTCCGAAGGACAAACCGTTCCTGATGCCTGTGGAAGACGTGTTCTCCATCTCCGGCCGCGGGACTGTTTGCACAGGCCGTGTCGAGCAAGGGATCGTGAAGGTTGGCGAAGAGATCGAGATCGTTGGTATCCGCCCGACCCAGAAGACAACCGTGACAGGCGTTGAGATGTTCCGCAAACTCCTCGACTCTGGAGAAGCCGGCGACAACATCGGTGCGCTGCTGCGCGGTACGAAACGTGAAGACGTTGAACGTGGCCAGGTTCTGTGTAAGCCGGGCTCGATCAAGCCGCACACGGACTTCGAAGGCGAAGCCTACATTCTGTCCAAGGAAGAAGGCGGCCGTCATACACCGTTCTTCAACAAATACCGTCCGCAGTTCTACTTCCGCACGACCGACGTGACGGGTGAGTGCACGCTGCCGGAAGGCACGGAAATGGTTATGCCGGGCGACAACGTGACGATGAAGGTGAAACTCATCGCGCCGATCGCGATGGACCAGGGTCTTCGCTTCGCTATCCGCGAAGGCGGACGCACCGTCGGCGCAGGCGTCGTCTCCAAAATTAATGACTAATTAGAAGAAGAAAGAAAAAGGCAGCGAAATCATGGACAACCAAACCATTCGCATCAGACTGAAAGCATTTGACCACCGTATTCTGGATCAATCCGCTTTCGAAATCGTGAACACTGCGAAACGTACCGGTGCGCAAGTGCGCGGTCCGATTCCGCTGCCGACGAACATCAAGAAGTTCTCGGTCATTCGCTCTCCGCACATCGACAAAAGCTCCCAAGAGCAATTCGAGATGCGCAAGCATGCACGTGTCCTGGACATCGTAGAGCCGACACCGCAAACGGTTGATGCCCTGATGAAACTGGACCTCGCAGCGGGCGTGGACGTTGAAATTAAAATTGGCGCGGCTGCGTAATTAACAAAGGCCGTAAGGTAAGGAAGAAGAAAATGAGAACCGGAGCACTTGCACAAAAAGTTGGCATGACTCGCATCTTTACAGAAGATGGCCGTCAAGTTCCTGTCACTGTGCTGAAAATTGACAACTGCCAAGTTGTTTCTATTCGCGAACAGGAAAAACATGGCTATACGGCCGTTCAACTGGGCGCGGGCAACGCGAAAGTATCCCGCGTTTCCAAAGCGATGCGTGGCGTATTTGCCGCTGCCAAGGTAGAGCCGAAGAAAAAACTGGCTGAATTCCGTGTATCCCCGGAAAACATCCTCGAAGTTGGCGCCGAATTGTCTGCGGCCCACTTTGTTGAAGGCCAGTTTGTCGACATTCAGGGCACAACGATCGGTAAAGGTTTTGCCGGCGTTATGAAGCGCTGGAATTTCGGCGGCGGTCGTGCTTCCCACGGTAACTCTGTATCGCACCGTGCACACGGCTCCACCGGTCAGCGCCAGGATCCGGGTAAAGTTTTCAAAGGCAAGAAAATGGCCGGTCACCTCGGTGATGAGACTGTTACAACACAAAGCCTGAAAGTTGTCGGCATCGACCTCGAAGACAACCTCGTTCTGATCCAGGGTTCCGTCCCGGGCCATGACAATGGTTGGGTTCGCATCACGGATGCCGTCAAGAAACCGGCACATGCCGATGCCCCGAAACCGGCAGGTCTGAAACAATCCGCCAAAAAGGCCGATGCTGCCCCGAAGGCAGACGAAGCCGCCGCTGCAGATAGCGCGGCAGAAGAAGCGAAAGGTGAATAATTATGAAGATCGCTGTTAAAACACTCGATAACAAAGCCGCAGGCGATATCACGCTTGACGATGCTGTGTTCGGCGTAGAAGTCCGTCAGGACATTCTGCACCAGATGGTGAACTACCAGTTGGCCAAGCGCCGCGCCGGTACGCACGCAACGCAAACACGTTCCGATGTGTCCCGCACAGGCAAAAAGCCGTTCAAGCAGAAAGGCACAGGCAATGCCCGTGCCGGTGATTACACACGCGTTATCGACCGTGGCGGTCAAGTCGCCCACGGCCCGGTTGTGCGTAGCCACGCGACAGAATTGCCGCGCAAGGTTCGTCAGCTCGCCCTGAAATGCGCGCTGTCGGCAAAGGCGAAAGAAGGCAAGTTGATCATCGTTGATGCGCTGACACCAAAAGATCACAAGACTAAGGCCATGGCGGCATCTTTCGCAGCCCTTGGTTTTGAGTCTGCGCTGATTGTTGGCGGCAATGAGATCGATGCGAATTTTTCCCGCGCGACAAACAACATTCCGAAAGTAGATGTTCTCCCGCTGCAAGGCGCGAACGTCTATGATATCCTGCGCCGCGACACGTTGGTCCTTTCGAAGGACGCCGTTGAAGGCCTGACACAAAGACTGAAAGGCGAATAATCATGGCTGCCAAGAAGAAAACAGAAAACAAAATTGCCGAATGGATGTATGGAATCATCGCATCCCCGGTGGTGACCGAGAAGTCGACACGCGGTTCCGAGCATGGCCAGGTGACTTTTAAAGTTCCCCTGACAGCGAAGAAACCCGACATCAAGGCCGCTGTTGAAGCGTTGTTCAACGTCAAAGTTGCCGGTGTGAACACACTGATCCAGAAGGGCAAGACAAAACGCTTCAAAGGCGTGAAAGCTTTCCGTTCCGATTCCAAAAAAGCGATCATCACGCTGGAAGAAGGTCAAAACATCGATGTCGGTTCCGGCCTGTAAGGATCGACTGACCAACGAACTAACTATGGCGCTCCGCCGATAATGGAGAGAGGTAGAAAAAGAAAATGGCATTGAAAAAATACAATCCGATTACGCCCGGTACACGCGGCCTGATCCTGATCGACAGAAAAGGCCTTCACAAAGGCGCGCCGGAACGCACGCTGACGGAAGGCAAGAAAAAGACGGGTGGCCGTAACAACAACGGTCGCATCACGTCTTATCACCGTGGCGGCGGGCACAAGCAGCGTTACCGTATCATCGACTGGAAACGCACCAAGTTCGACGTTGAAGGCACGATCGCGCGTCTGGAATATGATCCAAACCGCACAGCGTTTATCGCCCTCGTCGAATACACAGACGGCGAAAAGGCCTATATCATTGCCCCGCAACGCCTTCAGGCCGGTGACAAAGTCATCGCCGCCGAAAAAGCGGACATCAAACCGGGCAACGCGATGCAGCTGAAATCCATGCCTGTGGGTACGATCATCCACAACGTGGAAATGAAGGTTGGCAAGGGCGCGCAGCTCTGCCGTTCCGCAGGCACCTACGCCCAGCTGGTCGGCCGTGACCAAGGATATGCGCAGATCAAGCTGGCATCCGGTGAACTCCGTGTTGTTCCGCAAGATTGTATGGCAACTGTTGGCGCGGTTTCGAACCCTGACCACATGAACCAGAACTTCGGTAAAGCCGGCCGTCTGCGTTGGAAAGGCCGCCGCCCTGTTAACCGCGGCGTTGCCATGAACCCGGTCGACCACCCACATGGGGGCGGCGAGGGCCGTACATCCGGTGGCCGTCACCCAGTTACACCTTGGGGTAAACCAACCAAGGGCAAGAAAACAAGAACCAATACGCGGACAAGCAAATACATTATCCGCAAAGCGAAGAAGAAATAAGGAGTTTAACCGATGGCACGTTCAGTATGGAAAGGCCCGTTTATTGATCGCTACCTTCTCAAGAAGGTGGAAGATGCCCGCACTGCCGGCAAAAACACGATCATTCAAACATGGTCCCGTCGTTCGACAATCCTGCCGCAGATGGTGGGTTTGACCTTCGGTGTCCACAATGGCAAAAAATTCATCCCCGTTCTGGTTTCCGACCAGATGATCGGCCACAAGCTGGGTGAATTCGCGCCGACACGCGAATACAAAGGACACTCCGGCGGCGACAAAAAAGCCAAAGGCAAGAAATAAGGATAGATAGAGGCTATTATGGGACAACAACCAAACGAAAGACGCGTGAAGGACAATGAAGCCATGGCAATGGCCAAGTTCTTGCGCACCAGCCCCGGCAAGCTCAACCTTGTTGCCGCGATGATCCGTGGCAAAAAGGCGGACAAGGCGCTGACAGATCTGCAATTCAGCAACCGCCGCATCGCGGTGGAAGTACGCAAAGTGCTGGCATCCGCTGTTGCCAATGCTGAAAACAACCACAACCTCGATGTTGACCAGCTGGTTGTGGCCGAAGCGTATGTCGGCAAATCTGTAAAAATGCGCCGCTTCAATGCCCGCGCCCGTGGCCGCGCCGCCCCGATTGAAAAGCACTTCTCGCGCCTGACAATCGTTGTTCGCGAAGGCGAAGCGCAAGCTGCCAAGCCGAAGGCAAAAGCCGCTGCGCCGAAGAAAGAGGCCGCTCCTAAGAAGGAAGCTGCTGCAAAAACAGAAGCCGGCGCTAAAAAGCCTGCTGCGAAAAAGACCGCTGCCAAGAAAACAGCGGCCAAAAAATCCGAAACCAAGCAGGACAAAGAATAAGGAGCCTTAGAATATGGGTCAAAAAGTCAATCCAATCGGTCTGCGCGTCGGTATCAACCGTACCTGGGACTCCCGCTGGTTCGATGACCGCAAATATGCGGACAAGCTGATTCAGGACCTCGAACTGCGCAAGTATGTTCAGGACCGTCTGAAAGCCGCCGGTATTTCCAAAGTGATTATCGAGCGCGTTGCCAAGACGACAAAGGTCGCCGTCTACACGGCGCGTCCGGGCGTGATCATTGGTAAAAAAGGTGCCGACATCGAAAAACTGCGTAAGGACTTGTCCGCACGCGCCGGTTCCGATGTGGCCCTCAACATCATTGAAATCCGCAAGCCGGAAATCGATGCGCAACTGGTTGCCGAAGGCGTTTGCCAGCAGCTGGAGCGCCGCGTTTCCTTCCGCCGCGCGATGAAACGTGCCGTTCAAAGCACGCTCCGTCTCGGTGGTCAGGGTATCCGTATCAACGTGTCCGGCCGTCTCGGCGGTACAGACATCGCCCGTACGGAATGGTACCGCGAAGGCCGCGTTCCGCTGCACACACTGCGCGCGGACCTCGACTACGGCTTTGCCGAAGCGCTGACAACATACGGTATTATCGGCGTGAAGGTCTGGATCTACAAAGGCGATGTTATGGCCCACGATCCGATGGCTCGCGACAAGCGCATGGGTGAAAACACAGGCAACAGCGGCGGACAGCCCCGTTCCTGATAAAAAATCGATTTTGGGCCCGTTTTTTTGCAAAAGGGCCCAAAATAACGCTGGTAATCCGCAAAGTTTGACGATATAGTCCGCGCGAATTACGAATTGATCTAACGACTTTTATAGTCCGATAGAGCCATATGGGAACTGGAATCCAAGGGGGTTTTAAGTCCATGTGAGCGAAATTTTTTTGTGTGAAAGCAGAAAGTTAAGCAAATGTTGCAACCAAAGAAAACGAAATTCAGAAAGGCCCACAAGGGCCGTATCCATGGCCTGGCCAAAGGCGGCGCGACGCTCGCTTTCGGTGAATTCGGCCTGAAAGCAATGGCGCCCGAGCGTATCACGGCCCGCCAGATCGAAGCCGCCCGTCGCGCCATCGCCCGTTCGATGAAGCGTCAAGGTAAAGTCTGGATCCGTATTTTCCCGGATGTTCCGGTTTCGAAAAAGCCGCTCGAGGTTCGTATGGGTTCCGGTAAGGGTTCTCCGGAATTCTGGGTCGCCCGTGTGAAGCCGGGCCGTATCATGTTCGAACTGGACGGTGTGCCGGAAAACGTTGCGCGCGAAGCATTGAGCCTCGCTGCGGCCAAGTTGCCGATCGCGACAAAATTCGTTGCCCGTATCCACGCATAATAAGGATTTTTAAAATGGCAAAAGCAAAAGATAAAAAAGCGAAAGCAAACAGCGCCGAAATGCTGAAAGGCAAAACGGCGGACGAGCTGAAAAAATCCCTGCTGGATCTGCGCAAGGAACAACTGAATGCCCGTCTGCAACGCGCCGGCGGCCAGCTGGAAAACACATCGACACTGCGCACGCTTCGCCGCGATATCGCACGCGTCAAGACATTCATTCAAAAACAGCTTGCCACTGGCAAGGCTGCGTAAGTTTTAGGTAGAGGAGACACATATGCCACGTCGCGTTCTGGAAGGCGTTGTCACCAGTGACAAAATGGACAAAACGGTCACCGTTATGGTTGAGCGTCGCTACATGCACCCCGTGTACAAGAAGTACATCAAGAAAAGCACGAAATACGCTGCTCATGATGAAAACGGTACGTTCAAAACCGGTGACAAGGTTGAGATTATCGAGTGCGCACCGATCTCCAAGCGTAAGCGCTGGACGGTTCTGGTGGATGGCAAAGAGCCGGCACCGGTAGCCAAGGAAGCTGCCCCGAAAGCGGCCGCTGCACCGAAAGCAGAAAAGAAAACGGCCGCTCCAAAGACGGCTGCCAAGAAAACCGCGAAAGCGAAGTAATTAAGAATAAGGCTTTAAAAGGATTTAAAACATGATCCAGATGCAATCCAATATGGAAGTAGCCGACAACTCTGGTGCACGCCGCGTAGAGTGTATCAAGGTTCTCGGTGGTTCCCACCGCCGCACGGCAAACATTGGCGATATCGTCGTCGTGTCCATCAAGGATGCGATTCCGCGTGGCCGCGTGAAAAAAGGTGACGTGCGTAAGGCCGTTATCGTTCGCTCCAAGCACGGCCTGAATCGTGTGAACGGCGAAAAAATCCGTTTTGATACGAATGCCTGCGTTCTGATCAACAATGCGGGTGAGCCGATCGGCACACGTATTTTTGGCCCGGTTACCCGTGAACTGCGCGGTAAAGGCTACATGAAAATTATCTCGCTAGCAGGAGAGGTGCTCTAATGTCCGCCCCGAAACTGAAAATTAAAAAAGGCGACCAGGTTGTCGTTTTGACAGGCCGCGACAAAGGCAAGAAGGGTGAGGTTCTAAGCGCCATTCCTTCGGAAAACCGTGTTGTCGTTTCTGGCGTCAATGTTGTGAAAAAACACACGAAACCGACACAGCTGTCCGCTGGCGGTATCGAAGAAAAGGAACTGTCGATCCATGTGTCCAACGTGGCCCTGGTCGATCCGAAAAAAGGCACAGCCACACGCGTTGGCTACAAACTGGACAAGGACGGGAATAAAACCCGCATTGCCAAAGTTTCCGGCGAGAAGGTTTGAGGTAGAAAATGGCTTACACACCACGTTACAAAAAACTGTATGAAGAAAAGCTGAAGGCCGATCTTCAAAAGAAATACGACATTAAAAACCCGCTGGCGATTCCGCGTCTGGACAAGATCGTGATCAACATGGGTGTTGGCGATGCCGTGACGGACCGTAAGGCCGTTGAAGCCGCTGCTGCCGACCTCGCCCTGATCGCGGGTCAAAAGCCGGTGATCACCAAAGCCCGCAAATCCAACGCCGCCTTCAAGGTCCGCGAAGATATGGCGATCGGCTGCAAGGTCACGCTGCGCGGTGCGAAAATGTATGAATTCCTGGATCGTCTGGTCACGATCGCCCTGCCACGTATCCGCGACTTCCGCGGTATCAACGGCAAAAGCTTCGATGGCCGCGGCAACTATGCCTTCGGTCTCAAAGAACAAACCGTATTCCCTGAAATCCAGTTCGATCAGGTTCAGGCAGTACGCGGCATGGACATCATTATCTGCACAACAGCAGCGAATGATGAACAGGCAAAAGAATTGCTACGCGGCTTCTCAATGCCGTTCCGCAACTAACGAGGAAAGAAAAGACAGATGGCAAAAGTTAGTGCAGTCAACAGAGATAACAAGCGCCGCAAGCTGGCCAAAAGCCTTGCGAACAAGCGCGCGAAATTGAAAGAGATCATCTCCAATCGTGAAACATCGATGGAAGAGCGTTTCGCCGCGGTTCTGAAGCTGGCCGAAATGCCGCGCAATTCCGCAGAAAACCGTCAACGCAACCGTTGCGCGCTCACAGGTCGTCCTCGCGGTCATTACCGCAAGTTCAGACTGTCGCGTATCGCGCTGAGAGATCTGGCATCCCGTGGGGAATTGCCAGGCGTAACAAAATCGAGCTGGTAAGGGAGGATATATAACATGTCTATGAACGATCCCCTTGGTGATATGCTGACACGTATCCGTAACGGTGCACAGGCCCGCAAAGCCGTGATCACATGCCCGTGGTCCAAACTGCATGAAGCCGTGTGCAAGGTACTTGCGGATGAAGGCTTTATCCGTGGTTACAAGGTTGTTGACCTTGGTAACAACAAGAAAGATATGCAAGTCGAACTGAAATATGATGCTGGCCAACCGGCGATCCGCGAACTGAAGCGTATTTCGTCTCCAGGCCGCCGCATCTATACGCAGATCAAAGGCCTGCCGCAATTCTACAACGGTCTTGGCGTTCGCATTCTGTCCACACCGCAAGGCGTGATGACGGATCATAAGGCCCGCGCAGCCAATGTTGGCGGCGAGATCTTGTGCCAGGTATTCTAGGAAGGATAGATAGAGATGTCTCGTATTGGTAAATATCCGGTTCCTGTTCAAGATGGCGTTACGGTTGACGTTAAAGGCCAGACTGTAACGGCAAAAGGTCCGAAGGGCGAACTCTCCGTCATCGTGCATGACGACGTGTCCGTCAAAATGGAAGATGGCAAAGTCAAGCTGGAGCCGCGCGCCAATTCCCTGCGCGCCAAGAAACTCTGGCCGACAATGCGCACGCTGGTCAAGAACATCGTCAATGGTGTGAAAGACGGTTATACCGAATCCCTCGAAATCCAGGGCGTTGGTTATCGTGCCGCTATGCAAGGCAAAACTATTGTCCTGCAACTCGGTTTCTCCCACGAAGTTCGCTATGACATTCCGGAAGGAATTACGGTTGCGGTTGAAAACCAGACACAAATCAAGGTGTCCGGTATCGACAAGCAGGCCGTCGGTCAGGTCGCCGCGAAAATTCGTGGTTTTAAAAAGCCCGAACCATATAAGGGCAAAGGCATTCGCTATACCGGCGAGTATGTCATGATCAAAGAAGGCAAGAAGAAATAAGGATCTGCCATGGCAAAGAAACTTACATCATTTGAAAGACGCCGTTTCAGCACACGTAACAAGCTGCGCCGCGTCAATATCGACCAGAACGCAGTTCGCTCTGTTCGTCCGCGTTTGTCTGTTCACCGCAGCAACAAGCAGATTTACTGCCAGATCATCGACGATGTGAAGGGTGTAACTCTGGCGGCGGCAAGCAGCATGGACAAAGATGCTGGCGTGAAAAACGGCGGTAACATAGACGCCGCGGAAAAAGTAGGCAAACTGATTGCCGAACGCGCGAAAAAGGCTGGCGTTTCTACGGTTCAATTCGACCGTGGCGCTTTCCTCTATCATGGTCGCGTCAAGGCTTTGGCCGATGGCGCACGTGCCGGCGGACTGGAATTCTAAGGAGCAAAGAATGGCAAAAGCAGAAAGACAAGCACGCGAAGGCGAATCCGAGTTCATCGAGAAACTCGTTGCCGTAAACCGCGTTGCCAAAGTTGTAAAAGGTGGTCGCCGTTTCGGTTTCGCCGCTCTGGTTGTTGTTGGTGATGGCCGCGGTCGCGTAGGCACAGGCCACAGCAAGGCAAAAGAAGTTCCGGATGCCATCAAGAAGGCAACGGAACAGGCAAAACGCAACATGATCCGCGTTCCTCTGCGTGATGGCCGCACGTTGCACCATGATGTTCTGGGTGTTTATGGCGCCGGCCGCGTGAAGCTCCGTGTTGCCCCGACAGGGACAGGGATCATCGCCGGTGGTCCGCTTCGCGCGATTTTTGAATGCCTGGGCATTCAGGACGTTGTCGCGAAGGCTATCGGCTCCAACAACCCGTACAACATGGTCAATGCAACGCTCGCAGCCCTGCAACAAATGCAGAGCCCGCGTCAGGTTGCTGCCCGCCGTGGTAAGAAAGTCAGCGACATCGTATCGCAACGCGAAGGCACACCAGCCTCTGCCGAAGCGATTGAGTCTGCCGAACAAGAATAAGGTGAACGACAATGACAGAAGCAAAGAAAGCACCTGCTAAAAAGGCACCGGCGAAGAAAGCCGCACCGAAAGCTGAAAAGAAATCGGGCGCGACAGTCACCGTAACGCAAGTTCGCTCTGTTGCGGGCCGCATTCCGGGCCAGCGCGAAACGCTGATCGGTCTGGGCCTCAACAAAATCGGCCGTACACGCACGCTGGAAGACACTCCATCCGTTCGCGGCATGATCAAGGCTGTGGCGCACCTCGTCAAAGTCGTTGACGCAGCGTAATCCGGCAAGAAGGATAGATAAAAATGAAACTCAATGATCTGAAACCAAAAGAAGGCGCCAAGCACAATTACAAGCGCGTTGGCCGCGGTATCGGTTCCGGTAAGGGTAAAACCTCCGGTAAAGGCGTGAAGGGCCAGAAAGCCCGTTCCGGCGTAGCCATCAATGGCTTCGAAGGCGGCCAGATGCCCCTTTACATGCGCCTGCCGAAGCATGGTTTTAACAACATTCATGCCGACACGTTCGTGACGCTGACAACCGGCCGCCTGCAACAGGCGATCGATTCCAAGCTGATCGATGCCAAAGGCACAATCGATGCTGACGCTCTGGTTAAAGCAAAAGTCATCAGCAACAAACGCGATGGCGTTCGCCTCGTCAACAAAGGCGAGCTGAAATCCAAAGTGGCTCTGAAAATCTCCGGCGCGTCCCAAGGCGCGAAGGATGCGGTTGAGAAGGCCGGCGGCTCTGTTGAAATCTACAAGAAAGCGGTTGCCCCTGTGGTCCGCAAAAAGCCGAAATCGAACGGCCAGATGTAATTCAAAAAACCCCGCGTTCAGCGGGGTTTTTTTATTGTCTCTGATCAGATGGCGGGAGAAAGCGGAGATACGTTGTTCCAGATAAATTCGATCTGCCCGACTTCTCGTCCTCTTGCTTCGCGGATGAAACTCATCGCTTCGGCGGCCTTGGGAGATTTTGTAGCGACAAAAATATCGCGCAAGGCAAGCATGGCGGAGGAGACAATATTGCCATTTACCCCGAATTCGCCGTTGACATTCGTGCTGCCGAGAACGCGCAGAGGCTCAATTGCCAGTTCGGGAGATACACGGCGTAATGCTTCGAGAGCGGCGGGTGCGGCAGGTTCAATCCGCAGACCGATTTCAGCAATTTCTATCAAGGCGGGCTCATGGCCTCTTTTTTCCAGCGCTTCAATGGACTTGCCCGCAAGTTCTTTATAACGAAGCGTTATTTCACGGATGGCGCCGTCCGCACGGCCCGGAGGAAGGGTGGATAGGATATCGATAGCCTTTTCCGCGCCCACCGGGTGGTTCTTTTCCATGACAAGATCGACAATCTCTTCAATACCAAAAGAGATGGTATCATTGATATTGCTTTTGATTTCTTCAAGGCGCTCTACGGTTGTTACATTAAACACATCAAACAAATACATATTAATCTCCTGTTCTGGGCACCTTAAACTCTGCAAAAATTATGTCAAGAGGTGAGATTGTAAGCCCTATAATAACTCACCGAAGCGGGTCATATATCTCTTGTTAAAGAGGATGAATTTTTCTACA
>CBFGQF010000011.1:0-18703 GCA_965650865.1 uncultured Alphaproteobacteria bacterium
GACTATTTCCTTGGACAAGTCGATAGCGCGATCGTCATGCACAACACATCAACCCAATTTGCCGATGGCGGCGAATTCGGGTTCGGCGCCGAAATCGGTATCGGCACAGGCAAGCTTCATGCCCGCGGCCCTGTCGGTGTGCGTCAACTCACGACTTTTAAATACAAAGTGCTCGGGAATGGACAAACCCGCCCATGACCCTACCTTCACCCAGCCTTCAGAATCCATCCTCATGGAACGGAAAACGCATCGGCCTACTTGGCGGGTCGTTTAATCCGGCACACGCCGGGCATCTCCATATCGCCAAGATCGCATTGGAACAATTCGGCCTCGATTGCGTCTGGTGGCTGATCACACCTCAGAACCCGTTGAAAGAGATTAGCGGTATCGCGCCGTATGCCGAGCGTTTTGCTTCGGTTGAAAAAATCATAGACCACCACCCTGCTATGATCGCCACGCATCTGGAGGCGGAGCTGAACACCGCCTATACCTATGACACGGTTATGAAGCTGAAACAGGCATTTGCGGAAACCGAATTTCTGTTTATCTGCGGCATGGATAACGCCGTCATCTTCCACAAATGGGACCGCTGGCAGGATTTGATCCGTGAAATTCCGATTGTCTTCATCGCGCGGAGCCGGATGGACGAACCCGCCCAGGACAGCCCCTTACGCCAGTTTAAAGGGATTACCCATTTTGAGGCGGCGACCCGCGATTTGGCCAAACCGGCCATTTACTGGCTTCGCCACACGCCGGAAATGGATATTTCATCAACCGAAATTCGTAACAAAAACAAGGGGATGGGTTAATCCTACCGCGCCGCCGCTTGAATGGCCTTCGAATCCGGCGTAAAATAATAACAATGGAGTTTATGAGATTAGCGACCCGCTCTCTGCCCGCCAAACAATCCTCCCGGACATATATCGCCCGCGGAACGTATGACTTGCAGTCAGCGTTCGTTTTTCTATATAACGTTGTCAACCCAAACATGAGGAGATTGAAACCATTCTAACCACGACAGGGCATGACGGAGCCCTTGAAACATCCGCACTGAAAGACCTTATCGTTTCATCACTTGATGATGACAAGGCCCTTAACATCGAAGTGATCGACCTTGGCGGCCAGACCGCCCTTGCCGACTACATCATCGTCGCTTCGGGAACATCGTCCAGACAAGTCGTCCGCATGGCGGAAAAACTCTCCGAACGTATTCATGCGCGGGGCCAATCCGGCATTCGTACCGAAGGAATGTCGCAGGGCGACTGGGTTATCGTTGATGCCGGTGACATCATCGTCCACCTCTTCCGGCCCGAAGTCCGTGAATTTTATAATATTGAAAAAATGTGGTCCGTGCCCCATGCGGCAGAGAACACAAAAAACGGCGGATTGAAGCTGGCCTAGGCCCTATAAAGGGTTTCTTTTTATCCCTATATCGGGCATCCATTATGGATGCTCGCCATCGACATCATCGCTGTAGGCAAACTAAAAAACGATCCGTTGCTGGATGTGTTTGAAGATTACGCCAAGCGCCTGCACGGCAAGTTCACGATGATTGAACTAGACGGCAAAACGCAGGCCGATCAGATATCCAAAATCGAAGAAAAACTGAATCCTCAGGCCGCTTTAATTGTAATGGACGAACGTGGGCAAAGCCTTTCCAGCCGGGATTTCGCCGCGAAGATCGAAGGGTTTCAGACGAACGGCTATTCACATCTTCAATTCGTGATCGGCGGCGCGGACGGGCTATCTGATTCCATCCGTAAAAAAGCCTCTTTGCTCTTGTCCTTTGGCAAACAGACATGGCCGCATATGCTGGCGCGTGTGATGCTGGTTGAACAGATATACCGCGCGCAATCCATTCTTGCGGGCCATCCGTACCACAGGGATTAGCCGATGAATAATCACAAACGTCATTGCGGGCATAGCAAAGTAATCCTAGCGATGTATGGATTGTTTCGTCGGCTATGCCTCCTCGCAATGACGGTTCTTATAGCTTCGTCCCCAACTATGGCACAGGATTCCCCGCCGCGCCATCCCACGGCGGAGCTCGATCAAAAACGCACCGAAGCCGAAACGCGCAAAAAGGAACTGGAGCAAAAAGCGAAGTCAACCAAATCGGATCTTGAAAATACGCAGAAGGAACTGGTTTCGATCGCCGCCGCGATTAAAAAAAGCGAAGAGCGCCTGAACGCACTGGATGCGCGCATGGCCGACAACCGGATCGAACAGAAGGACATTGAAAAGCGTCTGAAAAAGGATAAGTCATCGATCGGCGATCTTGTTTTGGCGCTGGAACGGTTGAACAGGACGCCGCCGGAGGCCGTGCTGGCAAAGCCGGGTGCGCCGCTCGAAACCGCGCAAAGCGCGATGTTGTTGCAATCCATTCTACCCAATATCTATGGCCGGGCCGAAAGTTTGAAAAAAGATTTATCGCGCCTTGATACTATCTTAAAGGAATTGGCCGCGGATCAGGCCGAGGCAAAGACAACGATGGCGGGCCTGACCAAACGGCAGGCCGAAATGAAGTCGCTGCTCGAAAAACGCAAGGCTCTTTATGCAAAAACCCGTAGCGGCATTCAGGAGCAGGAGCAGGCACTGAAAGACATAGCCCGAGAATCGGCCAACCTCAAAGATCTTGTTGCCAAGATCGAGGAACGGGAACGGACACAGGCGGCCATCGCCCGCACTGCATCGGCCGCTGTCGATACAGGCGAACCCGCACGGGCCGCGTCCGTTCGCCCGACGCCCATTCCGCGTCCCGGATCGGCACAGTTACCGGTCAGCGGCGCCATCCTGACGTCCTACGGACAAACCGATGATATCGGAGCGGAAAGCCAGGGACTCACGCTCCAGGGACGTTCCGGCGCGCTGGTCGTATCCCCCATGGGCGGAGTCGTTCGCTATGCCGGTATTTTCAAGAATTATGGCCAAATAATCATTGTGGAACACCAAAAAGAATATCACAGCCTTATTGCAGGTTTGGCCAGAATTGATACAGTGGTCGGGCAATCCGTCGCCGCAGGTGAACCGGTTGGTATTCTTGGCAAAAATTCAGGTGACGGCGGTGGCCCGACCTTGTATTACGAGCTGAGATACCGGGGGCAGCCAATCAACCCGTCGCGTAAATTTGCAGGCCTATAAAACTATCGCTCTTTGAAGGATCTTTCATGCGTCAACTGTCCCGTTTGTTTCTTGCGTTTTCTGCCCTGACCGTTTTGACGGTTGCCTTCTTCCCCGCGATCACGCAGGCGCAGGAGGAACAGCGCACGGCCACCGAAGACAAAAAGGAAGCGGACAAAGATCCGGATGCCAACAACACATATAAACAACTCAATTTATTCGGTGAAGTTTTCGAAAGGGTCCGTGCGAACTATGTTGATCCTGTCACGGACAAGGAACTGATCGAACACGCGCTGAACGGCATGCTCTCCAACCTCGACCCGCACTCGTCGTATCTAAGCGAGAAGGATTTCGGGGATATGCAAGTGCAGACGAAAGGTGAATTCGGCGGCCTTGGCATCGAAGTCACCATGGAAAACGGCTTTGTAAAAGTCGTCTCCCCAATTGACGACACTCCGGCATTCAAAGCAGGCATCCTGGCGGGCGATTTCATCACCCATATCGATGAAGAACCGGTTATGGGCCTTACCCTGACGGATGCCGTTGACAAAATGCGCGGCAAGGTTGGCACTTCTGTCAAACTCACGGTTCGCCGCGAAGGCGTCGAAGAGGCCCTTAAGTTTGAATTGAAGCGTGATATCATCCGCATCAAATCCGTTCGTCACCGCATCGAACAAAAAGACATTGGTTATATCCGCGTTACAACCTTCAACCAGAATACGGTGGAAGGCGTGGAAGCGGCAATCAACGATATCAACAAGCAAGTCGGTAAGGATAAGGTCCGCGGCTTCGTTCTTGATCTTCGTAACAACCCTGGTGGTTTGCTTGATCAGGCAATTGGCCTCTCCGACCTGTTCCTCGACAAAGGGGAAATTGTTTCCACGCGTGGCCGTAGCGAAGAAGACACGAAACGTGATAACGCCACACCGGGCGACATGGCCGATGGAAAGCCGATGGTTGTCCTGATCAATGGCGGGTCTGCCTCTGCCTCGGAAATCGTGTCCGGTGCCTTGCAGGACCACAACCGCGCTATCCTTCTTGGCACTAAATCCTTCGGCAAAGGCTCTGTACAGACGGTAATCCCCCTGCCGGGCAACGGGGCGATGCGTCTGACCACAGCGCGTTACTATACGCCGTCGGGCCGCTCCATTCAGGCAAAAGGAATTGAACCGGACATCATCGTCGAACAGGCCAAGATCGAAACGATTGCATCTGCGCAGGAAATTCATGAAGGCGATCTGCGCGGTGCCCTGAAAAACCCGGACTCCAAATCCGCGCCGGCGCCCGAGGTGAAGAAGGTCATCACCGAGCCACCGGCAACAAATGCGGATGGATCGAAAAACACCGATGCCGCCCAAAAAGAACAGGAAGAAAGCCAGGATTACCAATTGTCCCGTGCTATCGACCTGATCCGCGGCGTATCGATGTATGAAGGACAACGCGCGGGTCGCTGATAAGGCGGCCCCAAGGGGGGCAAGTGGCAGAAACGGCATATGATCCACCCAAAACAAACCCGGTGACGGCGCTTTGGAATAAATTGTCGGCACGTTTCCATGCGGCTTCCCCCTATGCAAAGTCGTTGCTGGAAGGTGTGTTTGCCGGCGGCATCGTATTCCTGCTCCTTGTAATCTGGATGGCCATACGGGCGGATCGCACGGCCGAGAAAATCCAGCATCACTTTCCCTATGAAACAACCCAGATCATTCGCGCGGAGCCCGAAACAAAGATTGATCCGGTACCTGCCGGGACGGTTGGTCAAACGCCGCGCGAGGGCGAAGAAAAAAGGGTGGCAGAAGGAAACACAAACGCCCTGCCCGCAGCGCCTATTGATGGCCTTATCGAAGATCGTGATGGATTAACCTTGCCCATAGCCCGTATCGCGGACGACCTGACTCCGTTCCATGCTTATAAACGGCCCTTCACGCCCATTCCGGGACGTCATTTGGTATCGGTCGTTGTGACGGATTTTGGTCTTTCCGAGAGCCTGTCGCAAACCACTATCGAAAAATTGCCGCCGGATGTCAGTCTTGCCCTTTCGCCATATGCCGATAACGCAGCGGACTGGGCCGCGATGGCGCGGCAGAACGGTCATGAAATCTGGATCTCTTTGCCGATGCAGACAAAAGAGACGGGTGATGATCTTGGCCCGAATGCCGTTATGCTTAAATCAGGTTTGCAACAAAAGCTGGATAGCGTCATGAGGGTGCTGGGATCGGCCGTTGGCTATGCCGGTATCATATCACAGAAAAACCATGCCTTTGACCGCAGTGATATAGACATAGAACCGGTTTTAAAACAGATCTATGACCGGGGGCTTGCTTTTGCTGAAAGCAATCCGGATGGTTATGCCTTTGGCGAAGCACAAGCCGCCAAAATTGATGCGCCGTATGTCCGGAATGACTTCTGGCTTGGCGATGATTTGCGCGGCGACACACTTGATCGCACCATGCAGGCCGCCGAGCTCATGGCGATGAAACAAGGCCACGCCGTGATATTCGTCCACCCCTATCCGGTCGTTCTGGACAAACTCGAGGCATGGATGGCGGGCGGTGAAGCCCGGGGCCTTCAATTTGCGCCTCTATCGGCACTGGCGGAATAATCATGGGCATGATTGTTCCTGCAAAATACCGCCCCTGTGTCGGACTTTGCATCTTTAACGGTGACGGCCATGTTTTTGTGGGTGAGCGGCTCGATGGGATTGGCGCCTGGCAAATGCCCCAAGGCGGAATTGACCCGGGTGAAGATGTCCGCACCGCCGCCTTGCGCGAAATGAGGGAGGAAATCGGCACCGATCTGGCCGAAATTATCCGCATTCACGATGTGCCCCTGCGGTACGACATTCCGGATGATATCCGCGCCCGCATTCCATGGGGCGCAGAATTTATCGGGCAGGAACAGATATGGGTTGCCCTGCGTTTTACAGGCACCGATGCCGATATTCGCCTTGATGCGTGGGACCACCCCGAATTTTCACGGTATCAATGGATGCCCCTTGCCCATGTTCCGAAAATGATCGTGCCATTTAAGATTACGACATATGAACATGTGGCGAAAGCCTTCGCCGATATAAAATAGTATGCAATAAGAAACCCCGCCGAAGCGGGGTTCTTTTTATTGGTTCAAGGGCGACCAGGCCGGGTCAGATCCATCGCGCGGCGTAGGCAAAACCCGCTCGTTATAACCCGTTATGTCGATGGTATGGAGTTTTGCAGAGCGGCCTGCTTCCTTAAAGTAGGTCAGAACGCGGCCGTTCGGGGACCAGCTTGGCCCTTCAACGTGGAAGCCCTGAACGATTGTACGTTCGCCGGAACCATCCGGACGCATCACGCCAAGGGAGAATTGTCCGCCGCTCATTTTAATGAACGCGATCAAATCTCCGCGTGGTGACCAGACGGGGTTGGCGTAACGTCCGGAGCCGAACGAAATCCGGCGGGCGTTGCCGCCACCGGCGTCCATAACATAGAGCTGCTGTGTGCCGCCGCGATCCGATTCAAACACGATCTGACGACCGTCGGGGGCATAGGATGGCGCGGTGTCGATCCCGCTGCTATCCGTCAGGCGGCGCGAGCTGCGCGAACGCAAATCGAGCTCATAAATATCGGTATTGCCGCCCTGTGCCATCGACATCACAACTTTCTGTCCGTCCGGTGAAAAACGCGGGGCAAAGGTCATGCCGGGGAAATTGCCCAGAACTTCCTGACGGCCTGTGTCTATGTTGTAAACATAAACGCGGGGGACGCCGCCCTTATAGGACATATAGGTGACTTCCTGCGCGGTCGGTGAGAAGCGCGGTGTGAGAACAAGAGTCCCCTCGTCCGTTAAATAGCGGTGGTTTTGTCCATCCTGATCCATAATCGCAAGGCGCTTGACCCGGCTTGTCGCTGCGCCGGTCTCGGAAATATAGACGATGCGGGAATCAAAATACCCGTCTTCGCCCGTCACGCGTTTATAGATTTCATCGGAAATGATGTGCGCGATGCGGCGCCAGTTTTGCGGTGTGGTCATATAGGCCATACCGGAAATCTGCTTTTGTGAATAAACATCCCACAGGCGGAATTCAACACGGGTGCGACCATCGGCGGCCTTTGTCACCGAACCGCTGACCAATGTCGGGGTATTGATAGCGCGCCATTCGGCAAAGCGCGGACCTTCCTTTTGGATTGAGGCCGCGTCCTGAATAAACGCACCGGGGCTAACCGGTTTGAACAGGCCCGATCCGCGCAGGTTGTTTGTGATGACATCCGGAATATCTTTGGCGAAGGCCGCTTCAGACGGGGACGCCGCATGAAATGGACTGATCGCGATTGGCACGGGGTCGATCTTGCCGCGCGTGACATCAACCTTCAACTGCGCATGCGCAGGCGCGGCGAAGGCAAGGCCAGTCAAGGCGATCATCAGAAGGGCGTATAAGGATTTCATGCTGGAGTGTCCTTCCTAAAGCATTTCACGGGGGTCAAAGGTTACAACAATATCTTTCCAAAGATTATATTTTCCATCCGGCAGGATCAGAATTTCACATTGCGGAGAATGCACGGCGCGGATGGCGGAATCCGCCGCCGCGCGGAAATAGCTATCCTGCCCATAACGCCATTGGTCGACGATGGTGGCGCTGAGCACCCGCTTTTCCGGTGAAACGGTGAGGCGGACATCGACAACCAGATCTTCGGCATAACGCGCGCCAGCCTGAATGGACCAGCAGCGTTGAAGTTGTTGCGCGAGGGCATCGGCTTCGCTCATCGTCATGGTTTCGGCATAAGGCACGTCAGGCGCAGGGGCCGGAGCATCGGCCTCTTTCGCCTCGGGCAGGGTTTCATCAACTTCCGGTTCGCTGTCCTGAAGGTTTTTCAAAAGATTGTCGAACTGCTGTTGCTCCTGCGGCTCGACCGGTTTTTCTTCCGGCTTTGGTTTTTCGATCGGCTTTGGTTCCGGCTCCACCAGTTTCTCTGTGGGCGGCGGAGGCGCCACTGGCTTCGGTTTTGGTTTTTCCTTCACCGGTTTGGGCAAATCTTTCGGCGGTTCAACCTGATCGACCTTGGGCGGTGCCTTCGGTTTTTCTTTTTCAGGCGGCTTCTCCTTGACCTCTTCTGCCGGCTTCGGCGGCGCTTTTAAGGGGATGCGGTTCGTTGTTGTCATCTCCGCAATAGGAAGAATCTCCACCGGAATCGAATGGGGCATTTCCAGTGGTTCGGATTTAAAATAAGGCAGGCCGACAATGGCGATAACAACAATTCCGACATGCAAAAGGCCGGAAAAGACCAACGGGCCCTTCATGCCCGGTGGAATTTCAAACGATCTGTCCTGTGTTGCGCTAACAGCCATGAAACCGACTTACTCACTTTTTATGGCCAATTTATGGAGCCGATGCTTCGGAAATAAGTGCGACCTTGTTAAATCCCGCCCCGTTTATTTCGCCAAGCACGGCCATCACCTTCCCGTAATCGATGCCCTTATCGGCACGGATATAGATGCGGCGGTCCGGATTGTTTTCCGTCATGGAGGTCAGAATGGTCACAAGACGGTCGCCCGTTACCTCCGTTTCGCCAACGAAAATGCGTCCATCCTTGGCAACGGAGACTTCCAGCGGTTTGTTGTCTTCATCGCTGATCGCCTTCGCCTTTGAATCCGGAAGGTCGATGGGAACGCCGGCCGTTAGAAGCGGCGCCGCCACCATAAAAATGATAAGCAATACGAGCATCACATCGACAAAGGGCGTGACGTTGATTTCCGCCATAGGGCGGTGTGCGCCCCTGCCCTTATATCCGCTCCCCCCGCCTGATCCGACATTCATCGCCATGGTTATGCCACCTTCTTGCCGGAGGACGCCTTGCCGCCTTCGGCCGTTTCAAGGTGACGTGAAAGAATCGCCGAAAATTCCGTAACGAACGCATCGAGGCGCGCGGCATAACGGTTTAAACGGTTACTATAACCATTATAGGCAATAACGGCCGGGATAGCGGCAACAAGACCAAGGGCCGTTACGAAAAGCGCCTCGGAAATCCCCGGTGCCACGACCGCAAGCGATGTATTGTTGGAGTGCGCGATGGAGTTAAAGGAATTCATAATTCCCCACACGGTACCGAACAGACCGATAAAGGGTGCGGTAGAACCGACCGTAGCCAAAAATGTCATACCGCGCTCAAGGCGCTGCATCTCGCGGCTGATGGCAATAGACATCGCGCGTTCCACGCGTTGACGCAAGGAAGCCTGAAGCGCCTCGCGATCCGGCACGCCGCCCGAAACGGTATTTTGCCATTCTTCCATACCGGCAGAAAATGTTTTAAGCAGAGGATCATGGCGGCTTTTCTTAATGCGTTGGTAGAGCTTGTCGAGAGGCTCGCCAGACCAGAACGCATCCTCGAATTTGCCCGCCTGACGGTTTACCTTGGCCAGCGTGGCACGTTTTTCCAGAATGATGGCCCAGCACCAGACAGAGGCAAAGACCAGCATCATGGCTACAATTTTCACCACAATGTCGGCATGCATAAACAGGGCGATGATGCTGAGATCGCCATCGAATGATTGTCCGGCGGCGACGGCGTCTACGGCATTGCTGGGGGCCTGATTCATGGACTACTCCTGATAATCTGCAAATTTTGAACGAATGGATTCCGGTATACGGACGGGGCGGCCTGCAAGGTCGATGCAAACCAACGTCACCGTCATGGAGAAAAGCATAGAATCTTGGCAAAAAATAGACTGATTCATAATGAAAGAACTGTTTTTCAGCTCTTTTATGCCGCTTTCCACGCGCAGCGTTTGTTCCAGTTTGGCGGGCTTGAAATAGTCCGCCTCCAGATGGCGGACGACGATCAGAACACCTTCATTGTGCATCGCCGTAAAATCGATGCCGAGGTCGTGCGTAAAATCCATACGCGCCCGTTCGCACCAGTTGATATAGCGGCCATGATACATAATCTGACCTGCATCCGTGTCTTCATAATAAACTTTATATTGGGCACTGTGTTTCATGCCCCTTATGTAGCACGGCAAAAGCGCAATTCACTGAAAAAATAACGACCATCGCCCTTTAACGACATATTAACTCATTTCCCGTAATGTAAGGCCAGATTGGCGCTTGGAGCGTAAATGGCGAATATTTCAGAACAGCAGATACGCGATTATGTTGGTGGGGCGGGAAATGATAATTCCGCCCTTACCGAGAATCAGGAAATGGTTGTGATGAATATGATCGAGCAAGCCGCATCTGATCCTAATTTTGCCGCCAAATTTTCAGCATTGGAAAAAATCAGCGTCAGTTTTACGGATGGCGATGGGGCTCCGACAGCCCTTCCCGTCGATAATGAATTTGCGGCCACTCTCAAAGTGCCGGTTAGCAGCAGCATTTTGGGCAAGGACGAATTCTCAATCGTCGATTCAACTTTGACCTATGCCGCATCTTTGGTTCAGCCACATCTTGAGCATACTGCGGCTGAACTCAATAACGCTGCTACCAACCCTGTAAAATTCGATGCGCTCGAACATAATTATCTGGAGCAGGCAAATTTCCTAAAGTCTGTTGAACAATCAGGCCTGCAGGATGCGAGCATACCTCTTCTTGATTACGAACTTGCAAACTGGAAGCTCGATGAAACCAACCAGATTGTTATGACCGAACCGGGAGAAAGGTTTTGGGCTTTCACCAAGCCTGAAGTCGTTCCCACGGATCAGGCGGATAAAGCCGCCGCTGAACGACAACAGTTCAACCCGGAAGATAATGCATCCACGGCACCGCAGCCGCGCGTTAACAACGCGACGCCTTCCCTCGGCATGTAGCAAAAATTTAAGTCAGATTATCAAACAAGTCGTCTTCAGGCGGCTTTTTTGGCCTGAGACCGAAATATTCATATCCTTTGGTGGCCACCATCCGTCCACGTGGCGTTCTTTGTACAAAGCCTTGTTGGACCAGATAAGGTTCTATCACATCTTCTACAACATCACGTTGTTCAGACAGAACGGCGGCGATTGTTTCGATGCCGACAGGGCCACCGCCATAATTTTCAATGATGCAATTAAGATATCGCCTATCCATGCCATCGAGGCCCGATGAGTCAACATCAAGACGAGTCAGGGCAGCATCGGCAATTTTCGCAGTGATTTTTACGTTTCCAGCAACAGAGGCGAAGTCACGCACACGGCGTGTCAGACGCCCAGCAATGCGGGGCGTGCCACGGGATCTTTTGGCAATTTCCATCGCCCCGTCATCGGTCAATTCCATCCCGAGCAAACGTGCTGAACGTCCAACAATTTGGGTCAGTTCATCATGCGTGTAAAACTCAAGACGCAGCGGAATGCCGAACCGGTCACGCAAAGGATTGGTGAGAAGGCCGCTGCGCGTTGTCGCACCGATCAAAGTAAAGGGGGGCAAATCAATCTGTACAGAACGTGCGGCAGGACCCTCGCCTATAATCAAATCCAGCTTACGGTCTTCCATCGCCGGATAAAGGATTTCCTCTACGGCGGGGTTGAGGCGGTGGATTTCATCGATGAACAAAACATCATGCGGCTGTAAATTCGTCAGGATGGCGGCAAGATCACCGGCACGGGCGATGACAGGGCCGCTTGTGGCACGGAAACCAACGCCCAGTTCTTTGGCGATAATTTGCGCCAATGTCGTTTTGCCAAGACCCGGCGGGCCGAACAACAGGACGTGGTCCATGGCATCACCGCGCGCTTTTGCCGCATGAATAAAGACGCGCAGATTTTCGCGTACCGCCTTCTGACCTGTAAAATCATCGAGTTGCGACGGGCGCAGCGCAGTATCATCCGATTGTTCGCCTTCCAACTTCTGGCGCTGTAAATTTGCATTCGTACTCATTGGCTCAGCTCTCTCAAGGCAAGACGGATCAGGTCACCGACATTCTCTGCCTCGTTATCATTTGCCTTTTGTTTGGCGGCCAGCACGGCTTGAAAGGCATCGGATTTCGCATAGCCGAGATTGACAAGCGCGGAAACAGCATCATCGTCGATATTGGGTGCCAGCGTTGCGGGCGCCGCGCCTTTTGCCGCAGGCATTCTGGCAGGCATTTGCAGGTCGATCTTTCCGGCCTTATCTTTTAATTCCGTGACAATCCGCACGGCAAGCTTTGGCCCCACACCATCGGCCTGCTGTATCGCGGCCTTATCGCCGGATGCAATCGCAAAACCAATCCGCTCCGTCGGCACCGCGCTTAAAATGGCAAGACCAACCTTCGCGCCGACCCCTTGTACGCTCGTCAGCAGCCTGAACCATTGCTGCTCGGCGGCGTCTTTGAATCCATATAGATTGAGCGCGTCTTCACGCACATGCGTATCAATCAACAGCGAACACGGATCGCCCCTTTGCCCGCTTTGCGTCAGTGTGCGGTTGGAGCAGTAAACGAGATAACCCACACCCTGTACATCGAGCAGGATGTAATTCTCGCCAAAGCTATCGATAATGCCTGATAATTTCCCGATCATAATTAGCGTACCCCCCCAGCCATGATGCCGCCCATGCGCGCCTTTGACGCCGCGTGATGCGAATGGCAAATCGCAATGGCGAGCGCATCGGCGGCATCGGCCCCCATTTCGCCGCATCCTGGCAATAACATTTTGACCATCATACCAATCTGGTCTTTGGTTGCGTGGCCGTTACCCACCACAGATTTTTTGACAAGGTTTGCCGGATATTCATGCACCTTGCGGTTTGACCGGGCGATGGACAGCATGGCAGCACCGCGCGCGCAGCCGAGCTTGAGGGCGCTTGCCGCATTGTTGTTCATGAAGGTTTCTTCGATGGCCGCTTCGTCCGGCGCGTGAGTCTTTAATATCTCGACAATACCATAGTCCAATTCGAACAGTCGCTCTGCCAAAGACAGGCTGGCCGTTGTTTTGACAACGCCGCAGGCAACAAAGCTCAGGCGGTTGTCCACCGCCTCGATAACGCCCCATCCCATACGCTGCAGACCTGGATCGATTCCGAGAACTCTCATGCCCCGAATCTTACACGGATAAGAACAAAAAGGAAACGGCGAAAGTGATTCAGGCCTCCAATTTGGCCATAACATCATCGCTGATGTCCATGTTGGTAAAGACTTCCTGCACGTCGTCGTTTTCTTCGAGCAGGTCGATCAGTTTCATCATCGTACGGGCGGTGTCTTCGTCCGTCACCGGCGCGCCGACCTTGTGTTTCCATGTAAAACCGGCCTTTTTCGCCTCGCCGAATTTCTTTTCAAGTTCGCCTGTGACCGTGCCAAGAGAGTTGACATCGCACGTAATAAAGTGGCCGTCGGCATCGCTTTCGACGTTATCGGCGCCTGCCTCGACGGCGGCTTCGAACATCTCATCAGCGGTGGCTTTATCGGCCGGATAGACGATTTCGCCGACATGGTCGAACATGAAGGATACGGAATTCGTCTCACCCATCGCGCCGCCGCATTTGGAGAAATAGGAACGCACTTCCGCCACGGTGCGGGTGCGGTTATCGGTAAGCGCTTCGACAATCACGGCGATTCCGCCGGGACCGTATCCTTCGTAACGGGCGTTGTCGTAGTTGTCCGTGTTGCCCGCGCCCATGGCGGTATCGATGGCGCGTTTGATCCGGTCGTTCGGCATGTCCACGGCGCGGCCAGCCGCAATGGCAGCGCGAAGGCGCGGATTGGATGATGGATCAGGTCCGCCCAGTTTCGCGGCCACGATGATTTCGCGCCCGATTTTCGTGAAGACCTTCGCCCGTTTGGCGTCCTGCGCGCCCTTGCGGTGCATAATGTTCTTAAACTGGGAATGTCCGGCCATGGTAAACTCTCTATCCGTCTATGGTTTTGACGCTTATTTCCTGCCCATTCTCGGGCGGAAGGTCAAGCCCCTCCTCCATCAAAAAACCGCCGGACTGCATGGCCCAAAGCCTTGCATAGAGACCTTTTTGGGCCAAAAGATCTTCATGATTGCCGGCTTCGGCAATTTCCCCCTGATTAAGGACAATAATGCGGTCCATGCGGGAAATGGTGGACAGACGGTGGGCGATGGCAATGACGGTTTTGCCTTTCATAAGGTCATCGAGCGCGTTCTGGATAAGGCGTTCGGATTCTGAATCGAGCGCGGATGTTGCCTCGTCCAAAATAAGGATCGGCGCGTCTTTCAAAATCGCGCGGGCGATGGCGATACGTTGCCTCTGGCCGCCGGACAGGCGTATGCCGCGCTCACCCACCAATGTCTTATATCCATCCAGCAAACTGATGATGAAGTCATGGGCAAAGGCTTTCTTCGCGGCCTCTATCACTTCTTCATCGGTCGCATCGCGGCGGCCATAGCGGATATTTTCCATGAGGGAGCGGTGGAACAGGGCCGTGTCCTGCGGAATAACCGCAATGTGGTCGCGCAAGGAATCTTGCGTCACCGCAAGAATGTTTGTTCCGCCTATGGAGATTGCGCCGTCCTGCAGATCATAAAGCCGCATAAGAAGCGCGACAAACGTGCTCTTCCCCGCCCCCGACGGGCCGACCAGCGCTATCTTTTCGCCTGCGCCGATATGAATGTTCAAATCCTTGAACACATGATGGTTGGCAAAGAAGAAATCCACATCTTTGAATTGTATATCCGCTTGTGACACCGAAAGCGGTTTTGCGTCCGGCCTGTCGGCCACCCCATGCGGCGACGATGTAATGCGCAGGGCATCCGAAATATAGCCGGCCTCGTTAACGAATTGAACAATCCCGCCGCCGAGCATCCATGCGGTCCCCGCCATCATCATGGACATGGATGCCATGCTCGATGCCTCGCCCACCGTGATCAAACCCTGTGACCAGGCATAAACGCACAGGCCAGACATGCCCCCGCCAAGCAGGACAAGGCATATCCTGCGAAAATCTTCAATTTGCACCATCGTGCGGATGATTTTTGAATCGCGCCTTTTTTCTTCCTGTGATGCCTTGCCGTGCACCTGCCCCTCATATCCAAGGCCGGAGAAAAATTTTACGGCAGGCATGTTGGTCAGCATGTCAACGACCACACCGGTCACATGGGCCCTTTCATCGGAAAAGCGAAGAGCGCGATCACGTATGGTCGGCATGCGGATGAAAAGCGGCGCGGTAATACCAACCATAAACAGGAACAAGGCCGCACCGAAAATAACATTCACGCTGAACATGTAAATCATGTTTGTCACAAACTGGATCAACGCAAAGAAAATCTGGAAACGGATGATATCGTGCAGCCGCAGCGAGCTTTCGGCGACTTCGGACACTTTCCGCGCAATGGCGCCTGCGAAATTATCCTGGAAATACGAGTGGCTGTGTCCCATCGTATACCCCAGGAAATCAGCGCGGATCGCGGCACGGAGTTTGGGGCGCCAATGAACGATGATATGCGCCGTCCAGATATGCGCGCTTTCGCCAATCAGAAGGATAACAGCCAAGGCAATCAACAGCATTTGCGTGTGATGCGGAATGCCCGCCGCCGGATCGGCGCCCGTGATGCTGTCGATCACCTTGCCGAAGATGATGAAGGCAATCGGATAGCGCGTGAAATGCAGGATATCCTGAACCGCGAACAGCCCCCACAGGCGTGGATTTTTGCGCCAGACATATTTTATGTATTGGGAGAAGTTTTGCGGAAGCGGCCCTGTATGCGGGGGGACATCGAACTTGAACATCGTAACCATGGCTACACCTTGGGGATATGCGGCATCAAACGGGGGCCGACACGCACAGGTTCCACCCGCACGGCAAGCCCTTTAGCGTTGGTTTCAATATAGGTGCCGCAGACGGTGGCTTCACCATCGGCGGGGGTCATGCGCTCGGTCGGCGTTTGTTTCAGGAAGTTATGAATGGGCACAGCCTTCTTCACGCCAATGACGCTGTTGTAATCGCCGCACATACCGGCGTCCGACTGAAACGCGGTGCCACCATCCAATATCTGGCAATCTGCAGTGGGAAGATGCGTATGCGTGCCGATGACGGCACTTACGCGGCCATCAAGGTGATGGGCGAGCGCCATTTTTTCCGATGTTGCCTCGCCATGGAAATCGACAAAGATGGCATGAACCTGTACGCCAAGGCGTAGCGATTGCAAAACCTCATCCATCACGATGAATGGATTGTCGATCGGGTCCATGAAAATGCGGCCCATCGCATTGATGACGGCAATTTTCTGCCCGTCCGCGGTTTGATGGATACGAATGCCGTTGCCCATCGTTCCTTTGGGGAAATTAATGGGGCGAAGCAACTTCGGATCGCGGTCAAAGTATGGGATGATTTCACGCTGCGCCCAAGCATGGTTGCCGGTCGTAATCACATCTGCGCCGTACTCATAAAGTTCCGTACAAATATCTTTTGTAATGCCAAGACCGTGCGCGGAGTTTTCACCATTGATGATGATGACGTCCGGTTGCAGTTGCTCTTTGAGCATCGGCAGATGGATCTTTACGGCATCACGGCCCGAACGGCCCATGACATCGCCCAAAAATAAAATTCGCATAAGGTCTTCTGTTTCTAACGGAACTCGAAAACACGTTCCGGTGTGATGGCCATATCGAGCCTTTGGTCATGCGGCTCTACCGGTATCGGGTATAGCACGGCCTGATTGGGATAGCCAACGCCGATCACAAGAATATCCCGCTTTGCCCGCGCCGTCGCAAGGGTCGTGTCGTAATGGCCCTGCCCGTATCCCATGCGGTTGCCCTGCATGTCGAACGCCAGAAGTGGCACCACAAAGATATCAGGTTCGACCAATTCGCCGTGCGCCGGGGCCATTGTTTTAAAGGCGCCTTCCACCAGCTTGCTTTCATCTCCGTCCCACAAGCGGAAGCTTAAAATCCGTTTGGAATAATCATCGGTCTTGGGCGGGGTGATCGGCAAAGCGACTTTGTGGCCTTTGGCAATAAGGTCGAGGATTAAGGGGCCGGTGTTGATTTCACTGCCCATCGGCCAATAGACGGAAATGATCTGGCCGGGTTCGGGGATAATCGTGTCATTGAACATGGCCGACAGTCTTTCCCCGAAATCCAGATAATCGGGGGAGTTTTTGATGCCGTTGCGGTAGGCCCGCATATGTTCGCGTACTTCTTCCTTATTCATGGAAAAAGGGTAAGCGACTGAAACTGAAAAGGAAAGAGATAAAGGAGCCGCGAGAACCGTGTGTATAAACAGTATCCGCTCGTGGCCCTGAAAAACAGGTGGGCCCCGCGATAACTGGACCAAGATCCAATCAGAGACAGGTCCCTAAGCAAAATACTTATCGGCCCCTGGGATAACGATACATCACGTGTTCCGCAGCAGAATTTCAGTATAGCGCATAACATAGAAGAAAGGCGAGGACTTTCAATCCTCGCCCTATCAGTTACCTAGGAAAGACCTGAATAACCTACATTTTCTACAAATGACCCGCGATGGAATCGATCCGCGCCGCCAGAAGGTCGATGGCGGAAACGATGGCTTCCTCATCATCTTCGGTCATATGAACACCGCTGATCGGCGGTTGGGCCGCCGCTGCTGTACGCGCGGCATGCTGATGGATACCGGAACGCGCCTCGGCGATTTCATCGGCCAGAATGATGCTGGTCAGGACCAGAAGATGGGATTCGTTGCTGGCGGCGCCGGCCCGGGCGATTTCCCGCAGGCGGGCATCAACGTAAGATGCTAGTTCGCGAACCCGCTTTTCCTGCCCGTCGTCACAGGCAATGCCATAATTCCGCCCATTGATGGTTATGCTGATTTCTGCCATTTCAACCACGTCCTTCTTTCAGGATTGTTTCGACTTGCTGGATTGCCGTATCCAGACGGGCCGCCAGTTGGCGGACATTCAGATTGTTGGGCGCCCCTGCCGGGCTTGCCGGGATAGGTCCCGCAGACGCGGAAAACAGGTCATCCTGGGCCGTTGTGCGGGCCTTGGCCGGCCTGGCTTTCTGTTTGGTTTCAAATGAAACAACTGAAGATTCAAGCTTTTGCACGGCGTTGTTCAACTTATTCAAAGATGCTTGGATAGCGGCGCTCACTGGTGGTCCCCTTTTCGCTGTTTGCGAATAAAATTCTATAAGTTACGAAGATAGAACCATTTATGCCTTCCGCGCGCGTATGGTCAACTGCCGATCCAAGGTTTTCCCAAGGTTTTTACGATCTTTTATTGACCCGTGCTGCGCCCTTGGGCATTGTACGGCCAACATGACCATATAGAGGATGTAAAACCCATGAGCCAAGCCGCCGCCGCTGCAAATTCCCCTGCCAATGATGAGCAAATGACCCATATGGCGAACGCCATCCGCGCCCTGGCGATGGATGCGGTTCAGCAGGCGAATTCCGGCCACCCCGGCGCTCCGATGGGTATGGCCGATATCGCCACGGTCCTTTATTCCAAATTCCTGAAATTCGATCCGAAAAAGCCGGACTGGGCGGACCGCGACCGCGTCATTCTCTCCAACGGACACGGCTCGATGCTGCTCTACGCCCTGAACTACCTGACGGGCTACGACAAGATGACGATCGAGGAAATCCGTAATTTCCGCCAACTGCATTCCAAGACACCGGGCCACCCCGAAGTCGATATCCCTTGCGGCATTGAAATGACCACTGGCCCGCTTGGCCAGGGTATTTCCACCGCCGTCGGTTTCGCGCTCGCCGAAGCCAATCTTCAA
>CBFGQF010000012.1:0-18368 GCA_965650865.1 uncultured Alphaproteobacteria bacterium
GCGGCTTTACGCAAGCCGGTATTAGAACCGTCAATCCTCCACAAAACGGGTAATCCGGCATGGCAGGCAAGACATCCATAAACCAAACCAGCGTCATCAAATATATGGCGCTTCCCGGCATTCTCCCTCGTATCGGGAAATTGTTGGGGGGGTTTAAAAATCTTGCCTATTTTATTGCTGTTGTATTCAACACGTTAAGAATCCTTCCCGACAATCACCCTTTTCTGCGGGCGGAAAACCACGGGACTTATTCCGTATATCGGGTGCTTATAGAATCCCGCCGCCATCTTGTCTTCGACCGGCGGAATATAGATAAGGTCACAATTTTCTTTGTCGTTCTTCTGGGCCTTGTCCTGCTTGCATTGCAATTTGTTCTTTGCATCTTTGCCCTGTTCACAGGAAACGCCTTTGCAGGCGCCGCGACCTATAACGGCCCGTCCGGCCCCACGGAGACATCGCAATTTTTTGCAGACCATAATCCGGCGGAAGACCTCGCCTTTCGTGCGCTTGACCTCGTCTTTGGCGTGCCCGGCATATTCGATTCCAAAAGCCTGGAGGTAACACCGTTCCACACTGGACTGCACGCCTTGTTCGAATTCTATTCGTTCGGCATGCTTCTGGTTGGCTCGCTGGTCATTATCTATTTGGCGACAGCCATCGTGCTGGAAACAGCCCAGACAGGCGTTCCATTCGGCGAGCGTTTCAACAAGGCATGGGCACCGGTGCGCCTAATCCTCTTCTTTGGCTTGCTGCTTCCCACATCGACTTATGGCCTGAACTTCGCACAATATATCGTTCTCAACGCCGCCAAGCTTGGCTCCAACCTCGCGACCAACGCCTGGATCGGATTTGACGAGGCCATCGAAGGTGCCGGCTATCTAGGCAATCCGGAACAAATGATCGCTGAACCGAACATGCCAAATCTCAGTTCTCTGGTCAGCTTCATGCAACTGGCGAAAACCTGCCAGTTCGCGGAAGGAAAGGCCTATGGCCGCGACGTTCAGCCTTATGTCGTCTTTGGCAACGGCGCGCAAACCACAACAGGTGAAGGCGTCGACAGGGCATCGCAATCAAATGCCGTCGAGCTGGTCGGCAACCAGCCGCCGGCCTTTGCTGATTTTTCACAGAAGGCAAATGGCGGCACACTCTTCATACGCTTCGGCGTTCAGGATGCGGCGCTTTATGCATCGGAACCGGGCGCTGTCTTTCCATTCTGCGGCGAACTGGCCCTGACCATCGTCGATCAGGCACAGCCCGGCGCAACGGTGATGCAACAAGCCTATCTGGAATTGGTCGCATGCCTGTGGCACGGCGAATATTTTAACGTCAGTTCTGCCCCGGCCATTGAATCTCCTGCTTGCCGCAATACGCTTTCTGCCACACGGGCCAAAACATATACCCAGCGTTATATGCCATACGAACCGGAAAATGCGTTTCCTGATATGTCCCTCACGGAATGGGGCAATGCCAGAACCAATGAAATTTGGTATGCGCAAAATGATATGAACCGCGCCCTGGGCAATGCGCGCGAAGAACAGATTGCAAACGGTGAATGGCTGAATGATGCCGCCATGAAATACGGATGGGCCGGAGCCGGCATTTGGTTCAATAAAATCGCGGAACAAAACGGTGCGCTAACCAGCGCGGTCTATGCGAAGCCGGAAATCGTTTTGATGCCCTATGTCATGGAGTATGTGAAGCGACAGAAGCTAAGAGAAGACAGCACGACGCCGATGAGCGCGCTATACACCCCTGATCTGGCATCGGGGAGCATTATCACGTTTGAAGACCCGCAACAACGTGAAGTACTCATCGCCATCAACCAGTTATTTGCTTATTGGGGCAGCGATAACACTTCGTATTTTCTCGAGAACGTCCCGGAAACCCATAACACGGAACTTACGGGCAATGTCATCATCGATGTAATGAATGTATTCATGGGCACGCGCGGCTTATTCGATATGTGTAAAAACACCGATGTGCACCCCTTGGCGCAATTGACGTCACTTGGGAAAGGACTTGTCGAACACTCCATCCGAGGTTTTGCGCTGGCGGCGGGGACAGGTATCGGGGGCGGTTTGCTCGGCATGTTCGAAAAATTTGGCTTCAAGCAGGTTTTGCAAACAGCGTCGAGCTTTCTAGTCAGCTTTGCAGGGATCGGTCTTGTGCTCGGATTCATTCTCTATTACGTCGTACCGTTCCTGCCCTTCATCTACTTTTTCTTCGCCTTTATGACATGGGTGAAATCCATCTTCGAGGCCATGGTTGGCATGCCTCTTTGGGCCCTCGCGCATCTTAACATTGGTGGGCAGGGCATGCCGGGCGATGCGGCGGCATCAGGATATTTCCACATCCTGGAAATTTTCCTGCGCCCGATCCTCATTCTGGTGGGCCTGATGGGCGGCGTTGCAATCTTTGCGGCCATGGTGAAGGTTTTGAATCAGGTTTTCTATCTGGTGCTCAGCAATCTGGCCGGTCACTACGTTACCGGTGATACAGGATGTTTTGCGCCACCCGGTGTCGATAGCGCCGAAGTCATGACAGAGGCGAATTTCGTTAGCGGAACGATCGATGAATTTTTCTACACTGTAATCTACACAATCATCGTGTATCTGTTCGCTATCCCTTGCTTCAAACTGGTTGACATGATTCCGGACCACGTCATGACATGGCTGGGCGCCGGCATATCAACCTTCGGTTCGCAAGACGGCGATCCGGCCGATGGCCTGATGCGCTATGTATCTATCGGTGCGGCCGGTGTTGGCTCCAACCTGCAGCAAGGCTTTGGCGGAGCTATGGGCAAGCTATCCAAAGCAATGGAAGGCCTGAAGATGGAATAAAAAATCCCCGCATCAGCGGGGATTTTTTTTGGAATGGTTTTTATTATTTGCGCAATTCGGCAAGAAGCGCATCGATATTACCGCCGCCGCGCTGGATCACGCTGGCAAAATCAGCACGTTGGGTCTGCGCCATGCTGACGCCCTCCACCATTATATCGACAACTTTATACTTGCCGCCCTTATTGCGAACGCGCCAATCGACCCGGACTTCCGGCCCGTCGGAAGGAATGATATAGGATGCAACCATCGTATCCTTACCTTCGGCACGGGAAGAACGAACCTCGAACTTCTGGCCCTTGTATTCCGAGAAGCGTTTGGAATAGACCTTCACGATCATCTGGTTGAACAATTTCAGATATTCTTTTTGTTGTGCCGGCGTTGCCGTTCTCCATGTCGGACCCAGGGCAAAACGGCCGATTGTATCCATGTCGAAACTGTCATTCAGCAGCTTTTTGAATTCGGCCTTCTTGGACTCTTCGCTCATGTCCGGATTGCCAAGGAAGTTGATCCCGCGATCCCCCATTTTGGCGATGAAATCCTGCGCCCCTTGATCCGCGGCAGAAACCATCAGCACAGAATCACGCGGCCCATCCAGACGCACATCAAAAGTGGCAGCGTTCGCGCCGGATGCCAGAACCGCGAGAGAAATCGTAGTCAGTAAAGCTTTACCCATAGTTCTATTCATATCCTTTATACGTCCTTCTTAAATATATCCTTCGTTTATCACATATCAAAAGGGCCTGCAGGAGTCATACACCATCAGGCCCTTTTTGCAATCAATTCGGTGCCTCGTAACAAACGAGGCGCCAGCAGCCTTAGTTCCCGTAATCAGGAATCTCCGGCACCGAAGCCGATTCAGGGTTCATATCGTTCACGAGGGCCTGACGGCGCTGGTAATACGCGCTGCGGATAGCAGCATAATAATCGAACGAGTTGGCACGCAGGTCGTCGATGATATCCAGCAATTCTTCGCGCTGATCGATCGCACCCACGGCAACGCGGGTGTAATGCAGCCATTCCTGATCATGCGCAAAAAGATAGATACGGACCGGATCAGCAAATGAATCGACAAGCATACCTGTCGCATCACGTGCCGTAGACGGGCCCATGATCGGCAAGACCACATATGGACCATTGCCTACGCCCCAGACGGCAAGCGTCTGGCCGAAATCTTCCGGCTCGTAAGGAATGCCGCCCATGTCGGCCACATCGAAGATACCGCCGACGCCGAGCAGCGTGTTGATAAACAGACGGCCCGATGCATTGGCGAAGCCTTCAAGGTCGCCTTGGAGCAATTCGTTGCCCATGACGATAGGTTGTTTCAGGTTGCGCAGAAAATTACGGATGCTATTGCGAACAGGCTTCGGCGTAACATAGCGATAGCCTCGGGCAACAGGCTCAAGCACGGCCTTGTCGATGGCTTCGTTGACCGCGAAGGTGCCACGGTTCAGGCCTTCCAACGGATCATGGATTTGTTCGTTACCGACATAGGCCGCTTCATTCGGACCACCGGTCGTCGAACATCCCGCCGCCGTTACGGACAAACAGGCCACCGCCGCCATCGTTAGTATTTTTTTGTAGGTCATGCTCTCTATCCCACTGACAAATAACTTTTATTCAATACGAAACTATCAAATCTTGGTTTACAAGCCCTTAACCGGTTCTGGTCAGGATTCTTTATTCCGGAAAATGACGCGCACGGATTTTCTCCAGCTCTATCATTAGATTACGTGGAACATACACGCGTCAATTGCAAAATCAACCGGGAACCGTCTGTCCCCTGTAAATTATCCGTCCTCTGTTGTCATTATGACACTAGCCCCAAGACTAAGGGCGATGATAGGTGGAAACCATGCGGCGAGCAGGACGGGTATCTGGTCAGATGCGCCAAGTGCTTTCAGGAACGAACTTGCAAAGAACATAACAAAGCCAAACACGACTCCAGCGCCGATCATAACCGATGTTTGCTGGAACCGCGCAACTTTAAGGGAAACCGTGGCTGCCAGAACGACCATCGCGGCAAACAGCAATGGCTGCGCCAGAAGCGTATGGAAATGGATCTTGAGCTTGCGCGAATCAAACCCTGTCGCCTCCATCGTGCGTATATAGGACGGCAGGGCCCAGAACGGCGTTTCCTCAGGCGTGGAGAAACTTTCTTCAATCTCCCCGACAGTCAGATCGGTCGGGAGCTTTTCGTACGTAACCATTTGCGGGGCACGGCCGTTATTGTTCAGGGTGGCGTTACGGAAAGTCCATTCGCCCGGTTCAAGCACGGCGCTTTCAGAATCGAGGCGACGCATGAAACCTTCGCCCGCATCGAAAAACAGAACCATCACATCGCTCAGCTCCCATTCGGGCAGATTTACCCTGCTTGCACGCAGAATCACGTGGCCGTCCGTGGTCGCCTGACGCAGCCAAAGCCCCTGCTCGCTGATCGAAACCGTTTTTTCTTCCTTGTTCAGATAGCGGGTTTCAAGGGCTTCGAAGCGTGAAATCATCATCGCTCCGATGGGATTGATAATCGTCATGTGAATGATACCGGCCAGCATCGCCACGCCGATGATGGGCCCCAGAAACTGCCACACCGATAATCCGGCGGCCCGCACGATCACCAGCTCATGGCGCCGCGCCAAAATCCAGAAGGTATAAAGGGCGCTGAACAGAACGGCAAAAGGCAAGATGATCTGGCCTGTTTCCGGCAATTTCAAAAGCCCCATTTGCAGGACGGACGATAAGGGCACATCATCGAACTTCGCTGCACGGCGCAACAATTCGACAGTTTCAAACAGATAGACGATGGCGAGCAGGATGCCCAAAAGCCCGAGCAGCGACAGCGCATATACGCGGCCCAGATAAGCGGTCAATGTCGGGGGCAAAAAGTTCTTCATGATTGCCCCACATTTGAAGGCCGCATCAAATTGCGCAGCATAATTTTAAATCCCTCGCCTTTCGGACTGAGCAATGCCGCCGCAAAGAACAGAGGCAAAAACGCCACAGCATACATAAGGATCAAACCCGCGAAATTGGTTTTGGCGAGGTTATAGGCAATCAGATAGAGCCCCTGAAGAACGATGATCAGGCCCGCAGCAAGAAGAATCCGCTTTGACAGGCCGCGCCTGTCGGACGGGCCCAGCAGCATGCAGCAAAGTGCCACCAGCGTAAAACTTATAGCCAGAAACGGGCTGACGAAACGCCGATGCGCCTCTATGCGGAAATCATGGACAAGATCCGGTTTGGCGCGGATCGTCTCATCCGGGTTTAGCAACTCGCCAAGCGTGCGTTCGTCCGGTTCGCGGTAACGCTGGCGCACAGGCCCGGATTCAGGAAGGTCGATTGAATAACGTTCGAAATCAAGACGTGAAAGACTGCCCGTTTCCGGATTGTATTCCTGGCGCGACCCGTCATAAACCAAAACCTGCTGGCTGCTGCGGTCGCTCACCATAACACCGCGTTTGGCCAGAATGGTTACCGGATAGCCATTCTTGTTGCGCGTGTCGTGAATCATCAAACCTTCGAGCTCGCCATCGCTGCTGCGTTCACGGATAAAAACCGTAATGTCGTTGCCAATCGTGTTGAAGATCCCCTCGCGCAACAACAGGGTCGAATATTGCGCCTTGATGGTGACCCGCATCGTCTGCATTTTCGACAGGGCCATGGGCGCGAACCACGATGCCACGATAAAAACTACCATCGTTGTCAGAACGGCAAGCGTAATGGCGGGGCGCGCCAGACGCAGCGGCGAAAAGCCCGCGGCCTTCATAACCACGACTTCGGAATCCGCGCTCATCCGGTTATAGATAAAAACAGTCGATATCATCAGGGCGATCGGCAGGATCACCTCGAAAAACCGCGGCATGGCGAGAAAAGTGAGAGTGAAGAATGAAAAGCTCGAAGCCCCGGAATTGATGATCAGTTCCAGAAAACGCAGGGATTGGGTCAGCATGATAACCATCGCCAGCGACAACGTTGTAAACAACGTCGCCCAAAACAGGTTTCTCAGAAGATAGCGGTCAAAAACCATTCCAACTCACGCACAACGCCCCTAGCTTTGGGGCCAAAAACAACTATGATCATGGTATAGCCGCATCGGGCGGCTTCGTCCATCCGGCGCCACCATTTTTAGCAATCAAGACAGATCATGAGCTTTACCGTCCAGTTTTCCAAAAAATCCTCCAAGGCCGATACGGTCATTCTTTTCGCCGATTCCAAGGGCAAATTGCTCGCCTCCGGCGCAAAACTCGATAAGGAAACAGGCGGCTTGCTTTCGGGGGCGATTACGGCCCGCGAATCCTTCTCCGGGAAAACCGGGGAAACGTTGGCCGTATTCCTGCCCAAGGGAAGCGGATATACGCAGGCACTTATTGTGGGGACGGGGGAGGAGAAAAAACTCGATCACCTCGCCTTCGAAACCATGGGTGGCAAATCCCTCGCCGCCCTGAAATCGATTGCCGCCAAAAAGGCCGAAGTTTTGATTGATCAGGATAATCCGGCCTATGCCGCCGCTTTTGCGGGGGGGCTAACCCTTCGAAATTATGTGTTCGATAAATACAAAACGAAGGCGGCGGACAAAAAAGACAAAACCAAATCCGCAGATCTGGCCGTTTCGATTGTGACAAATGCAGCGGGGACGGCAAAATTATACGATGAATACAAGGCCGTATCGGAAGGCGTCTTCCTTGCACGCAATCTCGTCAACGAACCGGCGAACGTCCTCTACCCCGAAAGCTATGCCGACCGTATTTCCAAGGAACTCAAACCGCTTGGCGTACAGGTCGAAATTTTCGATGAAAAGAAAATGCAAAAGCTTGGGTTTGGTGCTCATCTCGCCGTTGGCATGGGCTCCATCCGCCCGCCGCGCGTGGTGATCATGCGCTGGAACGGAACGGGCAGCGCGACTGCAAAATCCAAGAAATCCAAAGGCCCGATCGCCCTTGTCGGCAAGGGCGTGACGTTCGATACCGGCGGTATTTCGATCAAACCCGCCGCCGGCATGGAAGAAATGAAGATGGATATGGGCGGGTCCGCGGCTGTTGTAGGCGCGATCAAGGCCCTCGCCGCGAACAAGGTCAAGGCCGATGTGATCGGCATTGTGGGCCTTGCCGAAAACATGCCATCCGACCGCTCCTACCGCCCCGGCGATATTATTACGTCGATGGCGGGAAAGACCATCGAGGTTTTGAACACGGACGCCGAAGGCCGCCTCGTCCTGTGCGATGCCATGACCTACGTCCAGAACACCTATAAGCCGTCCGTGATGGTTGATCTCGCCACCCTCACCGGCGCGATTATGGTTGCGCTCGGTTACGAATATGCGGGTGTTTTCGCCAATGATGACGAATTGTGGAATGACCTTAGCAAGGCCGCCAAATCGGTCGGCGAGAAAATCTGGCGCATGCCGCTCGATGAAGCGTACCGCAACGAAATGAAAGGTACGCCTGCCGATTTGCAAAATCTGGGCAATATCGGACGGTACGGCGGTGCCTGCTCTGCGGCGGGCTTTTTGGAACATTTCGTACAGGACGGCGTGAAGTGGGCCCATATCGATATCGCCGGTACGGCATGGTGGAAGTCCGATAAACCGACAACGCCCAAGGGCGGCACTGGCTACGGCGTTCGCCTGCTCTATGATCTGGTCAAGAACCACAAGGCGGCATAAGATAAACCGTCCCCGTATATAGATATGACAGAAATTAGATTTTATCATCTGCAAACACAACCTCTGGAGCGGGCATTGCCCGCCATTTTGGGCAAGGTATTGTCGACATCCCGCAAGGCGGTTGTACGCTTTGCCGATGAAAAGCAGGTCAGATATTACAACGAAGCTTTATGGACGTACGATCCGAACGGTTTCCTGCCGCACGGCTCAAAATCGGATGGCCATGCGGACAAGCAGCCGGTATTTTTGACCAGCGCCAGTGAAAATCCGAACGATGCAGACGTTTTGGTGCTGTGTTATCAGCAAACCGTCCCCGAAAATATCGCCGAATTTTCTTTATGCTGTGATTTTCTGGATGGGCAGGATGATGGCGCGGTCCAAGATGCCCGCACCCGCTGGAAAGCCTATAAAGAGGCAGGACATACGGTCACCTATTGGCAACAAACCGAATCCGGCGGTTGGGAGCAAAAGGCATAAAAAAACCTCCCGTGCGGGAGGTTTTTTATTATCAGGCGCCCGCTTATTGCGCGGCGGGTTCCGCCGCCTTGGCATCGGCTGGCGCTTCGGCAGAAGCTTCGACCGGCGCCTCTGCTTCAGGCGGGGCCAGTTCGGCGGCTTCCGCCGCGATTTCGGCATCGGACGGCATTGGCTTCGGTGAATCGGAAAGCGTACGAAGATAGGCGATCACGGCCGCGCGGTCTTCCGGCTTTTTCAGGCCGATAAAGCTCATCTTCGTGCCCGGTGCGTAAACCTTGGGCTTCCAGAGGAATTTGTTCATTTCGGCATAAGTCCATGTGCTTCCCCCATGTTCCAGCAGAGCGCCTGAATAGGCAAAGCCCGCAACATGGTCTTTCGGACCACCGATGACATTGTAAAGATTGGGACCAACGCCATTCGCGCCGCCCTTGGTAAAGGTGTGGCACGCCGCGCAGGCCTTCGCCACTTTCTCCCCGCGCGCCGCATCCGCGCCGGCAATCATCGCCAGCACCGGTTCGGCCATGGCCACCTTCGCTGCCCCACCACCTGCGGAACCTTCCATTTCCTCGACATTATAGGCGAATTCCTGCGGTGTTTTCGGGTGCACCAGCACTTTGGACACAAACCCGCCCAACCCGGCAACGATACCCGCCACCAGAATGGCCGCAAAAATTTTGTTGAATTCCATACCGCCCATAAGAGGACCCCTTTGTCGTTTTAAGGATTTGAAACCTTGCGTAAATCAGGCGTTTAAGCCTATACCAGAGGCTGTCCCCCGCCAAGGGGGAGAAACCACGGATATGGTGTAAATTTGCGCATCTGAAAAATCAAGGGCGGTTATGAGTCAAAACAAAGAAAACTATAAGAAAATTTCATTTCAGGGCGCACGTGGCGCCTATTCCGACCTCGCCTGCCGTGAAGCCTTTCCCGATCTGGAAACCGTCCCTTGCAACACCTTCGAGGATGCCTTCGCCGCGGTACAATCGGGCGCAACCGATCTTGCCATGATTCCGATCGACAACACGCTGGCGGGCCGCGTCGCCGACGTTCACCGCCTCATACCGGGCAGCGGCCTGACAATTATCGGCGAACATTTCCTGAAAATTGACCATGCGCTTCTGGGCGTAAAAGGCGCAAAAGTCGAAGATTTGAAACATGTCCATTCCCACATCCATGCCTTGCCCCAGTGCCGGAAGGTGATCAAGGAACTCGGCCTTACCCCGCATGTCCATGCCGACACTGCGGGCGCGGCGGAAGAAATTTCGCGCAAAAATGAAAAGGAACACGGTGCGATCGCCTCAAAGCTCGCCGCCGAAATTTACGGTCTGGAGGTTCTTCGCGGCGATGTGCAGGACGCGGATCACAACACAACCCGCTTTGTGGTGTTGTCGAAAACACCGCATATTCCAGCCTATGACGAAGCCAAGCTGTTTATCACAAGCTTCCATTTCGAGGTGCGCAACATTCCGGCGGCGCTTTACAAGGCCCTTGGCGGGTTTGCGACCAACGGGATCAACATGATCAAGCTGGAATCCTATATCAGCCCACAATTCGCAACCGCGGAATTTTATGCCGAAGTGATCGGCCATCCGGAATCACGCTCGCTGCAACTTGCGATGGAAGAATTGCGGTTCTTCGTAAAGGAAGTCACGGTTTTCGGCACCTATGAGACCCATCCGTTCCGCCGGAAATAAATCTTTGAATTGTAATAATTTTGCGTGATAAACTGAAAACCGGTTTTTAGATCAGGAAGGAAATTGCCCATGCCGTCCCACGCCCAGCTCGCTGCAAAACTACTTCGCGATGCCGCTGTCTTCTTCCGCACGATCGGCGACCAGAACCCGCCCCTGAAAATCCAGATGGATGAAAACGCCGTCGTCTTCGAACAAGTCGCAGACCTTGTTGAGACGGAGCCAACAGGCGTGATCGAGGAAAAATAATCTAAGATTACCGGTCGATAAAGACACCGGAGTCCGCAGAATTCCGCCATAAATTCGCAAACAGCCAGCCCCATCCCCCGCCGTTTTTGCCCAAGGTGCGGTAAGGGCGGTCGACAATCCGCCCGGCCTTGGGATCAAAGAATTTCTGTTTGATTTCAATGCGATCAAAGCGGCGTGTGTGCAGCAATCTTTGGGCCTCCATCAGGGCCTGATCGCGGTCGGGGCTGCTGAAATGCCGTCTCCACGGGACATCACCTTTGGGCCGTGCGGAAGATGGCAAATCAAACGTATAAACCGTATATTCGATCGGGGCCGCATTTGCCTGCATCATGGTGCCATCCTGTATCTGAATGATCTTGAAAGGACGATTCGCCTTCCCCTTAACACTATCGCCAGAATCGTTAATTAAAGCTTAATGCAGGCATAAATACACAAATGCCGGATTATGGCTTGTTTCCTTGAGATTTGGCGCCGCGAACAGTACAATATCCGCTGTGATTCACGCCCCCGCCATTTCCGGCACCCCCCTTGACCATTCGATTGCAGAGTAGAATTCATGGCCAGCAAGTACAAAGTCAAACGCACCCCGAAAAGCCGTTTCGCGCGCATCTTCCCGGATCCCGTGCAGGCCTTCATCGCCCGCCGGATCATTGATGCGACGGGCCTCGTCTTTCTTTTAGGCGGTCTTTTCATCTTGCTGGCGATTGCCTCTTACAATCAGGCGGACCCTTCTGCCTTTGGTACGGCAACGAACAATCCGGTTCGCAACTGGATGGGTAGCGATGGCGCCAGCACGGCAGATCTTCTCCTGCAAACTATCGGTCTTGGCGGATTGGTGTTTGGCCTATGCGGCGTTTGGTGGGGGTGGTCCATGCTGCGGCGGCAATCCCTTGCGCCCTTCTGGCTGCGGTTCGCTGCGAGTGTTTTTTCCGCCGTATGTTTTGCCGCGGCCTTTGCACACCTGCCATCGGATGGCTGGTTGCCCCAGGAACATCTGGGCGGTGTCGGCGGTTTAAAAATCTACCAAAACAGCGCGGATGTAATAGGCAACGGATTCGCCCTTGCTGCAGCATTTTATACCATTCTGGGTTCTGTCTTTTTGTGTGTCGCCTTCGCGATTGGCTGGGCCGAAGTGCAGTGGGTTTGCATGCTGGTGTTCAGCCTGATCATGGCCGCCGCCTACGCTATTTATGATGCGGGGGCGGCGTTTATCGGATGGGTCCGCCACCACACCGATGATGATTTTATTGCCGAGGAAAAACCCAAACGCCGCTGGATGATGCCTGCCCGTCCGCGTGATGACGATGAGGAAATCCTGCTCGAATCCGAAGACGATGAGGAAGAAGAGGGGGAAGAAGAATACGAAGAGGGCGAGGAGGAGGAGGAAGAGGAAGAATACGAGGAAGGCGAAGAAGAGGAAGAGTACGAGGAAGACGAGGAATATGAAGAAGAGGATGATGAGGAGGAAGAAGATTCCCGCCCATCCCGTATTCGCGTCGTAAAATCCAAACAGGCCGAAAAAATCAAGGGTAGCGCCAAGCAAAAGAAATTCCAGTTGTTCGATGGCGGGGAATGGGAACTGCCCGGCATGGATTTGTTGCAGGAAATCGATGACGAAAATGCTGCCCTGAAAGTCGATGAAAAAGTCCTCAAGATGAACGCGGAATTGCTGCAAAACGTCCTTGAGGATTTCAACGTCAAAGGCGAAATCACCAATATCCACCCGGGCCCTGTTGTCACGCTGTATGAACTGGAACCCGCGCCGGGGACCAAGACATCCCGCGTGATCGGCCTGTCCGATGATATCGCGCGGTCCATGTCCGCGATTTCCGTGCGCGCCGCCGTTGTGCCGGGCCGCAATGTCATCGGCATCGAACTGCCGAACAAGAAACGCGAAACGGTGTTCCTGCGCGAAATGATTGCAACCCGCGACTATGAGAAGACGACCGCAAAATTGCCGCTCATCCTCGGCAAGGATATCGGTGGCGCGCCGATCATCGCGGATCTTGCCCGCATGCCGCACTTGCTGGTGGCGGGAACCACGGGGTCCGGTAAATCGGTTGCCGTAAACACGATGATCCTCTCGCTGCTTTACCGCCTGCCGCCGGAGAAGTGCCGGTTCATCATGATCGACCCGAAGATGCTCGAACTCTCCGTCTATGACGATATTCCGCATCTTCTCTCCCCCGTCGTTACCGAACCCGGCAAGGCGATTGTCGCGCTCAAATGGACGGTCAATGAAATGGAAGACCGCTACCGCGCGATGTCCAAACTCGGCGTGCGCAACATCGACGGCTATAACGCCCGCGTCGCCGAAGCGCGCAAAAAAGGCGAAGTCCTGATGCGCAAAGTGCAGACAGGATTTGATCCAGAAACAGGCAAGCCAGTTTATGAGGAACAACCGCTCGACCTCACCGACCTGCCATACATCGTCGTCATCGTCGATGAATTCGCGGATTTGATGCTGGTTGCCGGTAAGGACGTTGAAAGCGCGATTCAAAGGCTTGCGCAGATGGCCCGCGCCGCTGGCATCCATTTGATCATGGCGACGCAGCGCCCGTCCGTCGACGTTATCACCGGCGTGATCAAGGCCAACTTCCCGACCCGTATTTCCTTTGCGGTCACAAGCAAGATCGATTCGCGCACCATTCTGGGCGAAGGCGGCGCGGAACAATTGCTTGGCCAGGGGGACATGCTTTATATGGCGCCGGGCGGCAAGATCACCCGTGTCCATGGCCCGTTCGCATCGGATGCCGATGTCGAAAACGTCGTCAATTTCCTGAAAAGTCAGGCCGAGCCATCCTATATCGAAGATATCACCGAAGGCGGATTCGAAGGTGAGGGTGAAGAAGGCGGCGGCGGAGAAGCCTGCGACGAGCTGTACGACGAAGCGGTCGCGCTCGTCGCTCGCGAGCAAAAAGCCTCGACTAGCTTTATCCAGCGCCACCTTCAGATCGGCTACAACCGCGCCGCGCGGATTATCGAGGAAATGGAAAAACAGGGCGTCGTCGGAAAAGCCAACCATGTCGGCAAACGCGAAGTTCTGGTCGGGCAGCGATAAAGGCCCCTTCACCCAAACGGGCGGCGAAAAAAGCCGCCCGTTTTGTTTAGAATCAAGGACGTATCCTTTAGTTTGTTTTTCCAATTCGCAAATTTATCCCCTTCGCCTTCAATAGTTCGTTTTGCGATTCCGCAACTTTTTTCGGTTGGGATTAACACCGGAAATTCCATCTTTTCGCCTTTCTTTGACCGCGATTCCCCGTTAGAAATGGCATTATGAAACATGCAATTTTCGCCCTGCTGGCCGGGTTTGTTTTGATGGCCGCCCTTCCCGCGAACGCCAAAAGCTTCGAGAACGACCCCGACGTTCAAAAGGCTGAGGCTTATTTGAAGAACCTGAAAACCGCGAAGGCGGATTTCATCCAGACGGCATCCACCGGATCCCGCCTGTCCGGACAGTTCTATCTCGACCGTCCCGGCAGGCTGCGCTTCAATTACAACGAAGTGAAAGACTTCATTGTTGCGGACGGCGTGTTCATTTATTTCTATGATTCCGAGATGGGCGAACAAACCAACGCGCCGATCGGCCAGACACTCGCTGACTTTTTACTGCGTAAGGATTTGCGCCTGCGCGGTGACCTAGCCGTCCAGCAAGTCTATAAAAAGGACGGCATGACCAATATCACGGTCGTGCAAAAAGATGATCCCGCGGCCGGCCACATCGAGCTGGTCTTCTCCGATGTTCCCTACCAGCTCAACCGCTGGCGCGTGACGGACCCGCAAGGCGCCGTCACCGAAATCGTTCTGAAGAATTTGCAAACAGACATCAAGCTCGACAACGACCTGTTCGGATACCGCGACCCCAAAGGCCGCAAGATGTTCAACAATTAAAGCGGGGATTGCGGCGCATGTTTGACGGGCCACTCGACATATTGGTGCGGCAGCTGGCCTCCCTCCCCGGGCTGGGCGGACGGTCCGCCCGCCGAATCGCGCTGCATCTTCTGACCAACAAGGAGGGCAAGCTCGGCCCCCTGCTCGATGCCTTGCAGCAGGCGGAGGCCGCGATTCAAAATTGCGATAGCTGTGGCAATCTTGATTCCACCAATCCTTGCCGCATATGCCGCGACCCTGCACGTGATAAGACCACCCTTTGCGTACTCGCCAATGTTGCGGATTTATGGGCAGTGGAACGCACGGCGTCCTACCGCGGCCAGTACCATGTTTTGGGCGGCGTTCTTTCCGCCCTCGATGGCGTGGGGCCGGATGACCTTGAGGTCGATTCACTTATCACCCGTTTGCGCGAGGGAAATTTTCACGAAATCGTCCTTGCACTATCCGCAACCGTCGATGGGCAGTCCACCGCGCATTACATCATGGACCGCATCGATCTTGCCGATTTCGCGAATCTGAAAATCACCCGCCTTGCGCATGGCGTGCCCGTGGGCGGCGCTTTGGAATATCTGGATGATTCAACCATCGCCACCGCGCTCAAATCCCGCGCAACGCTTTAGCCCTATTCCTTTTCCGATATATAAACCGTGCAATCGCCGTCCGCCGCCAGAACCGCGAGATGCGTATTGTGCGGACCCTTGGCATCGCCGCCGGATATCGCGAAATCATAATAAATCCCTTGCGGAAAATAATGGCTGGCTGTTGTCGCGGCAACCGAGGCACCGCCAAAATTCAAATAGACACCGCCGGTGGCATAAACGCTCACCACCTTGGTGCCGGAGGCAAACGCCGTTGAATTTCGGGCGGAAGTGCCGGAGGCGGCAATTGTGTGCGCCCCGCCGGAAGAACGAAGCCGTAGCGCCGGGATGACGTTGTTGTCGGCGTCCTTGGGTAGAAGTGTCGTCATATTGATCCTTTCAAAAAAAATCCGCCGAATTTTGATTCAGCGGATGGTAATTTCTGCCCCATTAAAAGGGGAATTATAGGAATATAAGCCTAAATATTGCTTTTTGTCAAGTGGTTTTATGGATGAGCACGCTCTCGCTCCGCCCCCATGCCAGGAAAACCGCCATCCAGCATAGGAAAATAAAGCCACCGAGGGCCGGGCTCAGGGCCAGAAATATAGAAAGAACAAGCGCAATCCCCGCCAAAGTGCCGCACATAACGGTCACCCAATCACGCCGCGCCGCGCCCGCCATGCCGATAAAGCCGAACGGAATGCATACGATGAACGCCATGAAGGCGATACCGAAAATACCGCTTTCGAGAAGGATGCGGTCAAAAAGCGTTTTGGCCTCACCCGCAAGTGCGGCAGCAGGCCCGTAGCCGACAAAAGACGCATCAAGATTCGGGGCGACCCCCTCCAGCGTCAGGCCGAAAAACGTAATCCACCCCGCCGCAACATAAGCCGCCAGGACCAACAACGTGATTCGGACCTCACGCCCCAGCGCCGCGTAGGAACGCAGCAAAAATCCCATCATCGAAAGACATAGAAAATAAAGAAATCCCTGCCCCCATTCAAAGGCCGCCACCTGTGCAGAGAGCGGAGTCTGGGTTTGGCCATGCGCCGCGAAGAACGCGGTGACAGCGTTGGTAAAGCCTTCGATCCGGTAATTGTTGGCCGAAAAAATCGCGCAAAAAACCTGCCAGCCCAGAAGCAGCATTCCAAGCCCCAGAAAAATTACATAGGGTGTGCCGAAGGAATGTTGCAACAAATTGCGGCGGCGGCCTTCGTCAGTGCGATCAAGTGCATGGATAATCCGCGCCGCCAGATGGTTTTTGGCAATCAAGGCGCGGGAAGGCGCGGTAAGGACAAGCAGGCGGCCCATCATCAGCAAACTCCAAAGCGCGCAGAGGAAACCGGGGACCCAATCCGCCCGTGCGCCCGCTTGCTGCTGCCACGTCAGAAGCACGCAACTGGCGAGCCCCGCGGCAATCGTGAGGATGAAACCGGCCTTTTCCATTCCTAGAATTCCCTGCCGTCCTGCATGAGGAACCCGAGGCGAAGTTCGGCGGGCATCGCATAGACAGGAACGTCATCCGCCGGATTATGCTGCAATTTTTGGGCGATCATTTGCGCCTGACGCGAAGCGATTTCATCACCGCTTTTCCGCAGCACCGCCGCAAGATGCGTCCATGCCCGTACAGATGCGGGATTGCTGCGCGCCGCCTCGAACGCCGAATGCAGGGCAATATCCAGATCGTTTTCGAGCGCGCTTACCGACATCTGAAGATAGGTTTCCGATTTCGCCTGCGGGCTTTGTACAAAGCATCGGGCGACGCCTGCGAATCCCGCAAAAACCGCAAGGCCAAAAGCCAGCGATGTAAGAATGTAGGAATGTTTCGAACGATGGTGCTGCATCATTCTCCTGCCCATTAAACAGATGGTTGAGTTTCGATTGTTCCGGCATTCACCGGACCGCTTTGCGCGGATGTTTTTGCTGATGAGCCATTAAACAGAAAACCCGCAGGCATGGCCAGCGGGGCTTTCAAACGATCCACACAATCCTTTGATATCAATGATTTTTTATCTGTTGATAAAAAATTGAAGTCTTAGCCCGCAACAAGGGCGCCCTGCCCCGTCATCCGCACCGTATGGAAGAAGTCGAGCGCGCCATTCGGAAGATGGACAAGCGCCACCTCCAGCACCAGATCGGTGACGCCGTTCGAGGTGATGTCCCGCTGCGCATCGAGGGCCGCCGCAAAACGGTTGGCGGCATCCATCGACTCAGTCGCCGTTTGCGGACGTTGCAGCAAGATTGCGTATTCACTTTGACCGGTTTGTGCGAGCACATCGCTCTGGCGGCGCAAACGTCCCAGATTTTGGGCAAGTTTCGAGACCGCGTAATCGGCGGCATATTTGCCGTCATCCAGTTTGATGTCGTCATAATTGGCGATGCGGATAAACAGCACATGCGCCATTTCGCTATACCGCCCCACGCGGTCGATGGCGGACAGGAACAGCTGGTTGAAGGCGGACTTGGATATGACACCGCCGCCGCTAGGAAAATCGGTGTTTTCATCGCCGATCTGGCGGATCAGGGCCGTCATACGCTGTGCATTCTCCAGCGATTGCAAAAGCGCCTCGGGATCAAACGGTTTCGTAATCCCATCGTTACAGCCTGAAATATTGGCCTTCTGCGTCGTCATCTCAGGCGCCATCAGGATGGTGTAGGGATAATTCCTGACCATCCGGCGGATCTGTAAAAGCAGGGCCTTGGGATCGTTCAGCGGCGAAGGATCGAAATAAATGACATCGATATCGGCGGATTCCAGCGTCTCAATTGCATCGTTTTTAATAGATTTAACAAGAACTTCATGGCCCGCCGCGCGGATTTTCCCCGCCAGCAGGTTCGAAAACATTTCGTCACGGTCGATAATCAGGATTTTCATTGAAGAGAGCCTTTAGAGGACGCGCATAACCATCCTATTCTGCCCCTAGCTGGTTAAAAAAGAAATAAAAGAAACGAAACATCTCAAAACTGGCGGAAATCAGCCGCTTGG
>CBFGQF010000013.1:0-18265 GCA_965650865.1 uncultured Alphaproteobacteria bacterium
ATTTTCAAGGGCGAAACCATCAACACACCATCGATGATGGCGGTGGAAGATTGTCTCGATGCGCTGCGCTGGGTTGAATCCATCGGCGGCGTGCAAAAAACAATCGCACGAAGCCAGGCGAACCTGAAGGCGATTTCCGACTGGGTTGCAAAGACTCCATGGATCGATTTCCTGTGTAAGGATGCGGATGTCCGCTCCAACACCTCCATCACGCTCGTCATCACCGAAGACTGGCTGAACGCGAAGAGTGAGGAGGATCAGCAAGCGTTTATCAAGGGGCTCGTGAAACTGCTCGATAAGGAAAACGCGGCTTATGATATCGCCTCCTACCGCGATGCACCGGCTGGCCTTCGCATCTGGGGCGGCGCGACGGTGGAAACATCTGATCTTGAAGCGCTTACCCACTGGCTCGAATGGGCCTATGAAACTGCCAAGGGCGAAGAATTGAGAAAGGCCGCGTAAAATTTAAAGGGCCCTTCGGGGCCCTTTTTTATAAGTTGTGATCGAATCTTTGCTCGATGAAACTCTTTGTTATTTCGGACGCCTTTTTGATGCCGGAAAAAGCCAATGCCACTGCGCCAGTTGTTCCCAAGACCACCCCCGCACCTGCGGCGCTGCCCGACAGAATCGATAATACGGATGCATCGCTGGCTTGTGATGCGTAATACCCGCCTGCAAGTATTCCTAAATGTGTATAAGATCCCGCCACTATTGCACAGGATTTCGCGGTAACGGAAATATCCTTCCCGGTTTTCTCATTGAAATATTCTAGGCCCTTCAGGCTTGCTGCCGCGCCTGCAAAAATACCGGCCATTATATATCCGCCAAGGGCAATACCTCCTGCAACATCCGCCATCGTATTGGTTACGGCACCAATTGCTAAAGATGTCGGGCCGATCAAGGCTGCTGCTCCCCCGACATAATTATGGTAGGTGTCCCGCGTTGCTAAATCAGGGGTTTTGCCTTCTTCGATCTGGGAATCGGTGTAAATTTTGTCGCTTGCTTTGCCGGCAAAATGGTAGGTCGCCGGAATTGCCGCGGTCAGTGCGGATGTAATCAGGCTGGTTTGAACATCTTTCGTTATGGCCACCGCTGCAACCGCACCGACTGCACCAAAAACGGATGTGATGACAACTGGTCCTGCAATGTTATTGTGTTGTGTCATAATTTTTCCCTTAAGTTGAAAGCTTATTACCATAATAAAAATGAGGGCGCAACAATTAATCGCCCAAGCTCTATGCGCCAAAAAGGCCTTGACATTGTAGGAATATATGCCTATAATCGGTAATGGAAAATGATATAACACCCCCCGAAAACCCGCTCCCACCCGCAATCCCGTCTGAAAAGATGCAAGAGGCGGTCAACGCCATCATCTCCTTCTATGGCGAACATGACAATTATTTCACCCGCATGGCCTCGGAAAAAAAGGTCCATGAATTCATCGAAGCCGTAAAGGATTCTGAACCCGAAGCCTTTGATGACATCCTCACGGGCAATATCAACCTTTTGAACATCGCCTTTCAAAAAACGATACTGGCGGCCACCCGTCCCCGCGGCGGCCATGATGCCGTGACGCAGGCGGTTCGCCTGTCGGCGCAGTTATCACGTAACATTGATACATGGCGCCGTCTCAAAGAGTTTGAAAATCGACAAACGAAGTAGACAAAATGCCGCGCTGGACCTTGGAAGCAAGACAAAAACAGGCCGAAATCCAACGGCAACGCCAATCGTGGCGACACTCCACCGGCCCGCGGACGGAAGGCGGTAAACGCCGGTCGTCGCAAAATGCGCTGACGCACGGGCGGCGGACGGCGGCGGCCAAATCGCTGCGCCGCTTCTTGCGGCTCAATTCCAGGTTTGTTACTCTTTTAAACCGCCACATCACGGTGGAAATCCGCCGCATGCGCTCCGCTCGTGATCGCGATTGCGAAAAAACATCCGCCCTGCTACCGTGGCCTCCTGTTTTCCTAACAAGACAAAATAGGAGTTTAAAAAGAGAACATGCCAAAAGTCCTTATTTCCGACAAAATGAACGGCCTTGCCGAAGACATCTTCAAACAAAAGGGTGTCGAGGTCGATGTAAAAACCGGTTTGAAACCCGAAGAACTGATCGCCATTATCGGCGACTACGATGGCCTCGCCATCCGCTCCTCCACCACTGTGACCCCCGAAGTGCTTGCCGCCGCCAAAAATCTGAAAGTGATTGGGAGAGCCGGTATCGGCGTTGACAATGTCGATGTGAAGGAAGCGACCGCGCGCGGCGTCATCGTCATGAACACACCGTTCGGCAATTCCATCACCACGGCGGAACATGCCATCGCCATGATGTTTGCGCTGGCGCGTGAGATACCAGAGGCGAACACATCCACCCACGCCGGAAAATGGGAAAAGAACCGTTTCATGGGCGTTGAACTTTACAACAAAACCCTCGGCGTGATCGGCTGCGGCAATATCGGCTCCATCGTTGCGGACCGCGCGCTGGGATTGAAGATGAACGTCATTGCGTTCGATCCGTTCCTGACCGAAGAGCGCGCCGTTGAACTCGGCGTGAAGAAGGTTGAGCTCGATGATATCTGGGCCAATTCCGATTTCATCACGCTGCATGTGCCGAAGAACGACAAGACGAAGGGCATCATCAACGCGGCCTCCATTGCCAAAATGAAAAAAGGCGTGCGCATCATCAACTGTGCCCGCGGCGGCTTGATTGTGGAAGATGATCTGAAGGCCGCGATGGATTCCGGCCATGTTGCTGGCGCCGCGCTCGATGTGTTCGATGTGGAACCGGCCAAAGAACATCCCTTGTTCGGCAACGAAAAACTGGTTTGCACGCCGCACCTTGGCGCAAGCACGGATGAAGCGCAGGTCAATGTCGCGATTCAGGTTGCGGAGCAAATGGGTGATTTCCTGATGACGGGCGCGATCACCAACGCGCTCAACATGCCATCCATTTCGGCGGAAGATGCGCCGCGCCTTCGTTATTACATGAAGCTTGCGGAACAGCTTGGCTCCTTCGCAGGGCAAATCACGGAAAACGCGATCAAGAAAATCTCCATCTCGTTCGAAGGTTCTGTGACGGAACTCAATGTCAAACCGTTGGTGCAGATGGTTGTGGCCTCACTTCTGAAAACGCAAATGGATACGGTCAATATGGTGAACGCCATGAAGATTGCGGAAGATCGTGGCATTCAGGTGACCGAGAGCCGTTCTGCAACATCGAAAGAACATCGTTCGCTGATCGCGCTGACGGTGGAAACGGAAAGCCGCACACGCACAGTCTCCGGCACACTCTTTACGGGCCGTGAGCCACGCATTGTGAATATCGAAGGTGTTCCGGTCGAGGCCGCGCTTGCCGCCAACATGCTCTTCATCCGCAACGAAGATAAACCGGGCCTGATCGGTGGCCTTGGAATGATACTGGCGAACGCCGGGCAAAACATTGCCGACTTCCGCCTCGGCCGCGCCGAAGGCGGCGACTCTGCCGTGTGTCTCGTCACGCTCGATGCGCCAATCAATGATGACCTATTTGCGGAAGTGTCAAAATTACCACAGGTCAAAACGGCAAAACGCTTGACTTTTTAATCAAATAGGATTATTATCCTAAATAACATAGGGCGCATTGCGTCCGGCTTTTAAGGCGGCCCTCGGGTCGCTTTTTCTTTTAACTCCTCAAAAAATTGGAAAATGAAAATGTCTATATTCACGGATATAGCGGGGCTTTTGCGCGGCTCCGTCGGCAACAACATGGATAACGATCCTGATGATGTTGCGAATACAAAACGTAACTTTGCGGCTATCGGCCGTTACAAGAAGCCCGTCGAAAACGGCTATATCGATCAGGAACTTGACGAGGCAATTCTAAATCATCAACGCGACAACAATTTGAAAGTTGATGGGATTATGAAACCCGGAGGTGAAACAGAAGCTTCAATTATCTCTCAAAGATTAGGGATTCCCAGAATAGAGCCTAACAGAGAAGAGAAGGAGACGAATATACAGCAGGCGAATGCTGCCGTTCTACCATTAATCATGCGGTTAGGATTGCCTGCGGTTGCCGGATCCTTGTGGTGGCAAAATGAATCCAATAAGGAACAGAGAGAAAATGCAGTTAGGCATTTAGAAAATAAGCTTCAAGGAAAAACAGCAGACCCAGATCCTTATCAACATTGCATGGATCAATATGATGCTGATTTAAAAGAATGTAGTTTAATTGCTGATCCAGGAAACCGTGCTGCATGTAGAGAAACTGCTGCATTAAGAATGAGCCAATGCCTTCGTGATTTGCCACCCGGAGATAGACGAAGGTTGCAAACCAAGTTTTAATTTTCGCCTAGGGCCCAAAGATTTCTTGGAAGAATTCTTTCTTGTTCGATATAGCTCTTCTCATTAAAGCCGAATTGTCCGCCTCTTTCATAAATGCGTATGAAGGTATTTAAAATTTCATACGCCGTTGTAAGAGCCTCTAAAGTATCCTCACCATGCACGGTGCGTACTCTGCTATCTTCAAATCCAGTAACGATGAAGGGGCAAGAAAACCCGTATTCGCTCTTGTAGGGGGCACCAATCAGGATACTGCAATTAATTATTTTACCAGTGTCTTTGTACTTAAAGACGTATGACCGTTCGGCAATAATGTCTTCAATCTCATCCATTCCATATTAATACAACAAAAACCCCGCTTGAAAAAGCGGGGTTTTGAATTTGAAGCCAAGGCGATTATAGATCGACGCCTTTTTTAATGGCGTCTTTGGCTTTGCCAACATTTTGCTGGAACTTGCCTTTGCCTTCTTGCGCCATGCCTTCGGCGTCCAGACGGGATCCGTCTTTGGCGACGGCTTGTTTGGCTTTACCCATGCCTTCGTTGTAAAGGCCTTTTGCTTTATCGGATGCGCTACCCATTTTTGGAATCTCCTTTTGTTGGATTGCATTCAACCCTACAAACGGAAACAAGCGGAGCGGGGTTCCGCTTAATTATTGCGCCAGATAAATTCGGCCAAATGCCCCGCGAATGTCAGCCATAGAATATAGGGAAGGAAGCAAGCGGCGGCGGCGCGGCTGACCGGCCAGATCAAATAGGCGAGCATCGCTGCCGTAAAAATCAGAACGAGAATTAAAAGATAGGACGCGAGCAGGGCATGGCCGACAAAAAATAACGGGCTCCAGATCCAGTTCAAAATCATATGGCCCGCGAAAAATATCAGGAACATTTTGCGTTCTGGGTTGTCGCGCTTTTCAAAAACCATCCAGAATGACAGGGACAGCAATATATAGAGAATCGTCCATGCCACCCCGAACGCCCAGTCTGGCGGGTTGAGAGGGGATCGGGCAAGGCCTTGATACCAGTCATCAACGCCGTGGGAGGTGATCCATCCCATCAACCCACCCATAGCCTGAAACCCCGCCACAATGACAATCAATGATGTCCAGCGGTTACCTATATATATGTGCATTGTTTTTTCGGTCCTTCTCACCTTTGTTTAACCATTTTATGGATATGGTTACTATTCGGGGAACTATTTCGGCATCCATATGTTCTCCAAGCATCTCATTCCCGGGGGAAATTTAAAATGGTAAAAAATCAGGGATTTATCAATGGCAACTGGACGGATGCGCCGGGCCGAAAGGTTTTTGCCGTTTTAAACCCTGCCACGGGCGAGAAAATTGCCGATGTAGCGGATTTGGGCGCAGATGAGACGGCCCATGCGATCGGCGCCGCCGAAAAGGCCTTTCAGGGTTGGGCCGGGCTCATGCCGCTTGACCGTGCCAAGCTTATGTACGCATGGGCCGAGCTGATCGAAAAACATGCCGATCGCCTCGCCCGACTGATGACAACCGAACAAGGTAAGCCATTAATCGAATCCCGCGCCGAAGTTCTGGGTGCCGCGGGAACCGTACGCTGGTGCGCCGAACAAGGCCGCCGTATGTACGGTGAGTTTATCGAGGGACACAAGCCCGGTACCAAGATTATTATAAGCCGCCATCCGGTTGGTGTTGTGGGGGCCATCACCCCTTGGAATTTCCCGGTTAGCATGATCACGCGGAAAGTCGCGCCAGCTCTGGCTGCGGGATGTACGGTTGTACTTAAACCCGCCGAAGATACGCCGCTTTGCGCCCTCGCTTTGGCAGATTTGGCGAAAGAAGCCGGAATTCCCCCGGGCGTTCTGAATGTCATCCCAACATCCGATGCGGCGCCCGTAGGTACAGTCCTGACCAAAGACGTACGGGTAAAAAAGATATCCTTTACGGGATCGACCGAAGTTGGAAAGATTCTGATGGCCCAGGCCTCCCATCATGTACAGAAGGTTTCCCTCGAATTGGGCGGCAACGCCCCCTTTATAGTTTTGCCCTCCGCTGATCTGGAAAAGGCAGTTGCCGGTGCGATTGCCTGCAAATTTCGCAACGCTGGCCAGACCTGCATCTGCGCCAACCGCACTTTCGTTCACAAGGATGTCTATGACCGGTTCCTGGAGCTGTTCGTGGAAAAGGTTCGGGGGCTTAAAGTCGGCAACGGACTTGACGATGGCATTAATATAGGCCCGCTTATTAATATGGAAGCCATTGAAAAAATTGAAAAAATGATTGATTCGGCAGTATCCGGCGGGGCGAAAATCCACGTGGGCGGTAAACGTCATTCATTGGGGCGGACTTTTTTCGAACCCACAGTCATGACCAAAGTGGCCGATGATATGGCATTGTCATGCAATGAAATTTTTGGCCCTGTCGCGGTCCTCTACAGTTTTGAGGGCGAGGAAGAGGTCATCCACCGCGCCAACAATACCCCGTTCGGACTGGCAGGTTATGTTTACGGAACCGATTCGGCCTCGCTTTGGCGGGTATCGGACGGTCTCCAATATGGAATGATCGGTATGAACGAACCCCTGATCGCCACCGACCTTGCCCCTTTCGGGGGCGTTAAGGAATCCGGAATTGGCGCGGAAGGGGGCGAGTATGGTTTATTGGAATACACCGATTTGAAATACAGATTGCTGGGGTAATAGAGATTTGGTAAAAGTTGCGATAATTCGTGAATTAAGTATTAACATAATAATTGACAAGAGGGAGCAGATAGCGTAAAACTTGCGCACTCTGTTCACAATTTGTTAACAATTTGCCCAGTCAGCAAAACATTACGGGCGTCACATAAGGAGAAGTAGACTATGGCATCGAACAACATCATTCTCGCTGTCCCAAGCGCAAACACATCAGTTGATTACACGCTGCCGGACAGCTCTTCTGCAAAGCTCTCTTTCTCCCCGGAAGACATCAATGGTCTGAACCTCGATGGCAAAGGCGGGCTGGTGATAAGCTTCGTTGAAGGCGGTTCCGTTACCATCTCCAACTTCCAGTCCTTCATCGATAATGGCAACACTCTGTCGCTTGCTGACGGCACACAGGTTGACCCGAAACTTCTCTTTAATGCTCTTGGCGGCGAAAACGACAACCCGTTCATTGCGGCTGATGCTATCCGCATCGGTGTTCCGGCCGATGGTACAACGCGCGAAATTACGCTCGAATCCGGCAAAAAATATGTTCTCAACTTTGATCTGTCCGAAACGAATGGCGCCGAAGTTGTTGACGGCGACATGGTGATCGGCTTTGCGAATGGCGGCAAGATCGTCATCAACGATTACGAGACAGCAATGGCTGGTGAAATGCCGCCGGAGCTGAGCATCGCCAGCAAGACTTGTGTGGTAACTGGCAACGAATTGATCACAAACATTCAGGCACTGGCCGCTGCAGGCGCGCTTGATCAAACAGTGATCGTTGAAGAAGAAGCCGAAGAAGACGCCAAACGCAAATCAACCATTGCAGACGCCGACATGGTTGGTGCCGATGATATCGGCCCCGGTGATGAAACAGCCCTCGGCTATCAGGCCCCAAAAGTTGAACCGGAATCTGCCGAAAGCGATGAAGATGTCGCGGATGTCGAACCGGCGGCCGGTGAACAGGACATGGCCGAGGCCGCACGCGAACTCGCTGAAATCGAAACCGCCGCAGGTGGCCCTGCTGGCGGCGCCCGCAACTCCGGTTACGGTTATGGCAGCCGTCCGGGTTCCGATCCGTTTACAGGCAAACCGGACATCGGCCCGATCGATCCGACACAGCTTGGTTACAGAGCGCCGACAATTGAGCCGAATCGTTTCTTTACACCGGCGAACAGCAACCCGCAGGCAATTGGCCCGAATGCACAGTTCCTCGACGAGACGAACCTCGATGGTGGCCCGATCAGCAAATCCGGCACAATCAATATCGACTTCGGCGCCGATGGCCCCGGCGGCATCAATCCGAACAATAATTTCAGCTCTTCGGGATCGAAACTGAACGGCAATCTGAGCCATAACGGCGAAGCCATTATCGTCAGCGTTGTCGGCAACGATTATGTCGGCAAGACAACAGGCGGTGACACAGTCTTTAAACTGGTGATCGATGCGCTGACAGGCAATTATACATTCACACAATATCTGCCGCTCGATCATGCCGATGGCACGGATCCGAACGACACGATCGTCCTGACATTCGGTATCGTCGCCCGCGATGGCGATGGTGATTCGCTTAACACAACAGTCAATATCTCTATCGCCGATGATGCGCCCTCTATTGAAGGCGCGGAAGAAACTGTCGACGAAACAAATCTTGGCCCGATTGTCGAAACAGGAAACCTTGCCGTTGATTTTGGTGAGGACGGTGCGGGCACGGTTGTAACGTCTGGTACATTCAGCTCTTCTGGATCGAAACTGAACGGTACACTTTCATCCGATGGCCACCCGATCACCGTCACGCACACAGCGAACGGTTATGAAGGCGTTGCCAACGGTGTTGTGATCTTTGAACTGATCCTCAGCACAACGGGCGGTTACACATACAAACAATACGGTAACCTCGATCATGCCGACCCAAACAATCCCGATGACATCATCAAACTGACATTCGGTGCGAAAGTAATCGATTATGACGGCGACACAGATGTTGCCCCGATCGTTATCAATGTCAAAGACGATGCTCCGCGCTTCGTTGATTGCGGTTGCGGCCATACGCCGACACCGGGTAATGCCGTTGAAATCATCGACGAAACGAATCTGAAATCCGGCAATATCGTTGAAACAGGCACATTGAATGTCGATTTCGGTGCCGATGCACCGGGCTCTTTTGCATTCAAATCGAATGGCTTCACGCCATCGGGCTCGATGAAGAACGGCGCGCTGACGCACAATGGCGTTCCAGTCGTCGTCACAATCGAAAACGGTCAATATGTCGGTAAGGCTGGCAGCGTGACTGTCTTCACGATGGCGATCAATGCCACGACAGGTGAATACACGTTTACGCTTCTGGACAACCTCGACCATGCCGATGGCACGAACCCCAACGACATTATTTCACTGAAATTCGATGTGCTTGCATCCGATTCAGAAGGCGATTCTGTTCAGGGTTCCATCACGGTCAACGTCAAGGATGATGCACCGATTGCAAACAATGACGTCAACACCTACAACACGACAACAGGCGTGGCCAACGGCAATGTCATCTCTGGCCTGAATGGCGGTGCTGGTGCAGCGGATGTCCTCAGCCAGGACGAAAACAACACGGTTGTGAAGGTTTCCTTCGGCACGACGGAAGTCGATGTTCCGGCAACGGGCACGGTCTCTATCGACGGTGCCTACGGCACACTGACAATCGCGGCGGACGGGACTTATTCTTATCAGGCGTTTGCCACACCGGGTTCTTCGACAGTTGTCGAAAAGAAATTTGCGGCCGGTCCGGCGCTGCCTGATTTCGAATATCAAGCCCTCGATGCAACGGAACAACAATCCATCGGCATCGCTGCGGGTAACCTCGATGTTAAAGGCGGCGACACGATCCAGTTGAACTTCGTCAAGGAGAACGCGACAAACCACAACACGGTTGCGGTCTTTACAGTCGATGCCCAAGGCAACATCACTATTGGCAAAGTTCTGGTCAAAGACACCGAAACAGCCACGATGGAAACGCAAAGCTTTACGGTGCCGGGTGGCGCGGTAAAGGCCGGCATGATGCTGATTTCCGGCTTTGGTACGACAGACCCGATCCTGTCCAACCTCAACCACACAACAGGCACATTATCCGTTGTTTATGGCTATGGCACGGCAGGCGAACGTCCGGCGAAAACGACGGACAATGCAGCCGATATTAAAGTTATCTACACGGCAGGTGATGGCACGGAAACGGTTATTCCCCGCACGGCATACTTCTCGACAGAGCGCGGCGGTTCTACATCCATCAATCCTGATGGTAAGGCCCACGTTGTTTCCGGCATTCCGGAAGGTGATGACACCGTTCTGCGTATCGGTTTCGAAGACCTGAACGACAACGACTATAACGATGCTATCTTCGACCTCAAGATCAACAGCTGTGACAAAGCCTGCGGCTGCGGCACCGGCGGTATCAAGGATATCTTCGGCTATGTCCTGCAAGACGGCGATGGCGACCGCGATCCGGCAACACTGACCCTGACTGGCAAAGACCTGACGGACGATCATCCGGTCTTCACGGCTCCAGGCGTTGAAATCGTGGACGAAACCAACCTGTCTGGCGGGATCATCACCGAAACAGGCAATGTCGTGGTTAACTTCGGCGCGGATGGTCCGGGCACTGTTGACCCTGCGGGTACGTTCAGCAGCTCGGGTTCCAAACTCAATGGTTCCCTGACATCGAACGGCGTTCCGGTTGTTGTCACGCTGCTGGGTGATGTCTACACCGGTAAGGCTGGCAACACGGTTGTATTTACATTCGAAATCAATACGGATGGTTCCTATACCTTTAAACTGTATGAACATCTGGATCATGCCGACGGCACAAACCCGAACGATGCGATTGACCTGCATTTCGGCGTGTTGGCGACAGACTGCGATGGCGATACGGCCAAGGAAACGGTTGTTGTCCGCGTGAAGGACGATGCGCCGAACGCAAATGACGATGTTGTAAACGTCAATGAAAACGGCACGGCGAACGGCAATGTCACGAACAACGACGTTTCCGGACAGGACACGCCTGCGACAGTGACGCAAGTAGTCTACAAAGGCACGACTTATACGGTTCCTGTGAATGGCGACAATGTCACGATCAATGCCGATCACGGTACGCTGACGATCAACAAGACGGGTGCCTATACCTATGTTGCCAAGAACGTGAATTCCGACAAAACGGATGAATTCACATACACCTACAAAGACCATGATGGCGACACCGATACGGCGAAATTGTCCGTCAACGTCAAGAATATGAATGACACCCCGGATATCATCAAACCGGCGGATGAAATTCTGGACGAGACAAACCTGTCCGGTGGCACAATCACCGAAACAGGAACAGTGACTGCCGACTTCAAGGGCGATGGTCCGGGCTCGTTTGCAGGTACAGGCACCTTCAGCTCCTCGGGCTCCAAGCTCGGCGGCAATCTGACGCACAATGGCGTTCCGGTTGTTGTAACTCTGAACGGCAACACCTATGAAGGCAAGGCCGGCGCGCTGACTGTCTTCACGCTGAAGGTGAATGCCGATGGTTCCTATGAGTTCAAATTGTTCGATAACCTCGACCATGCCGATGGTTCGAACCCGAACGATGCGATCAACCTTGTTTTCGGTATCAAGGCAACCGACGCCGATGGCGACTCTGCCTCGACAACACTGACCGTTAAGGTTCTGGATGATGCGCCGACGATCAACGGCTCCTCGGGTTCTGTTGACGAAACCAACCTGAAATCCGGTCCGCTGGTTGTAAATGGTACACTGGCGCACAATTTCGGTCAGGATGGTGCAGGGTCTCTCGTCACGGGCGATGCGTCTGCTTTCGTGGCTGGTGGTTCGCTCAAAGGCGGCGCGTTGTCCTCGAACGGCGTTCCGGTTGTCGTCAGCCTCGAAGGCGGCAAATATGTCGGCAAGGCCGGCGGTACAACCGTCTTCACACTGACCGTCAATGCGGATGGTTCGTACAAGTACGAGCAGTTCAAGAATCTGGATCACGCAAACGCAAATGATCCGAATGACGAAATCACGTTGAAATTTGATGCAAAAATCATCGACTTTGATGGTGATAGCGCCAAGGCGCCGATCACGATCACTGTTCGTGACGATGCACCACGCTTCCCGCCGGATAATCCGGACAATCCTCCGGAAGATCCTGAGAACCCTCCTCCGGGCGATCCGAATGATCCGGCTCTGGGCAATGGTTACCGTATCGTGGATGAAACCAATCTGTCCGGCGGCCAGATCGTAACGCAAGGCACATTGAATGCCGACTTCGGTGCCGATGCACCGGGCAGCTATGCGCTGAAGGCCGGAACGTTCTCCTCGCACGGTTCGAAAACGGGCGGCACGCTGTCCTCGAACGGTGTTCCGGTCGTGGTAACGCTGGAAGGTGGCAAGTTCGTCGGTAAGGCCGGCGGTACAACCGTCTTCACGCTTGAATTGAATGCGGCAACCGGCGCGTACAAATTCACGTTGCTGGAACAGCTGGATCATGCGAACGGCAACAACCCCAACGATGTCATCAATCTGGTCTTTGGCGTTGAGGCCAAGGATTCGGAAGGTGATGCCGTTTCCGGTACTATCCGCATCGACGTACGCGACGATGCGCCGGATGCCAAGGACGATATTGTGAACGTCAATGAAAACGGCACAGCGAACGGCAATGTCATGAACAATGATGTGGTCGGTCAGGACGTTGTCGGCACGATCACGCAAATCGTCTACAAAGGTACGACATATATAGTACCGGCGAACGGTTCCGCGCTCGTTATCAACGCCGACTACGGCACGCTGACGATCAACAAGACAGGTGCGTATACCTATGTTGCGAAGTCCGTCTCGTCCGACAAGCAAGATGACTTTATCTACACACTGCGCGATCATGACGGTGACAAAGACACCGCCAAACTCTCGGTTTGTGTGAAGAACGGCAACGATACGCCGGATATCATCAAACCGGCGGATGAGGTTGTTGACGAAACAAACCTCGCTGGCGGCGTGATCACCGAAACAGGTTCTGTCACCGCCAACTTCTATGGCGATGGTCCGGGCACGTTTGCTGCAACAGGTTCTTTCAGCTCTTCGGGCTCCAAGCTCGGCGGCAACCTGACATCGAACGGTGTCCCTGTGACGGTTAATCTGTCCGGCAATACCTACACGGGTACGGCCGGCGGTGTGACCGTCTTTACGCTGGTCGTGAACACAAACGGTTCCTACACATTCAAACTGTATGAACAGTTGGATCATGCGAACGGATCGGATCCGAACGACATCATCAACCTGACATTCGGTATCAAGGCAACGGACGCCGATGGCGACTCCGCTTCCACGACGTTGACGGTCAAGGTTCTGGATGATGCGCCGGATGCCAAGGACGATACGGTGAATGTCAACGAAAACGGCACAGCGAACGGCAATGTCATGAACAACGATGTGGTCGGTCAGGATGTTGTCGGCACGATCACGCAAATCGTCTACAAAGGCACAACTTACACCGTGCCTGCGAGCGGTAACCTAACGATCAATGCCGATTATGGTACGCTGACGATCAACAAGACGGGCGCCTATACATATGTTGCCAAGTCCGTGACGTCTGACCAGAAAGACAACTTCATCTACACATTGCGTGATCATGATGGAGACATCGATACGGCCAAACTGGAAGTTTGCGTCATCAACAAGGATGAAACACCGGATATCGTGAAACCGGCTGACAAAATTGTCGATGAAACCAACTTGTCCGGTGGCACAATCGTGACATCCGGCCAAGTTACCGCCAACTACAAAGGCGATGGCCCGGGTTCGATCAGCGGTACGGGATCGTTCAGCTCTTCGGGCTCCAAGCTCGGCGGTGTTCTCTCGCACAACGGCACGGCTATCAATGTCACATACTCTGGTGGCACATACACAGGTAAGGCCGGTACGTTGACGATCTTTACACTGGCGATCAATGCCGACGGCACGTTCACGTTCCGTCAGTTTGAAGAGCTTGATCATGCGGACGGATCCAATCCGAACGACATCATCAATCTCAGCTTCGGTGTGAAGGCGACAGATGCCGATGGCGACTCTGCCTCCACGACGATCACGGTCCAGGTGAAAGACGATGCGCCGATCGCCAAGGCCGATTATTGTACGGTATGGTCCGATGGCGGTTCCATCAGCTCGAACGCCCTGACGAATGACAATTTCGGTCAGGATGGAATGGGCAAGTTGCAGTCGATTACGTTCGGCAGCACGACCGTCAATATCCCGTCGAGCGGTACGGCGACAATCTACGGTAACTACGGTTACGTCACGATTGCGGCGAACGGTTCCTACACCTACACGGTGACGAGCGGCAGCAGCCAGCCGGCATCGGAGAACTTCAGCTACAAGATCACCGATGGTGATGGCGATAGTACGACGGCTCTGTTGCAGGTCAACCTCGTCAAGTGGCTTGGTAACGGCACGACAGACGGCAGCAACGGCAACGACACGATCTATGGTACGACCGGCGCTGATACCTTCTACGGTAACGGCGGTGATGACTGGCTGTACGGACGTGGCGGCAACGACACCATCTATGGCGGCGCGGGCAATGACCGCATCGTCGGCGGTGCCGGTAGCGACACGCTCTATGGTGGTTCGGGTGCTGACACATTCTTGTACGAAGCGATCAATGACGGTGTCGACCGCATCAAGGATTTCAACAAGGCGGAAGGCGACAAGCTTGACCTCTCGGCCCTGCTGAACGGCTTTGATCCGGTGACCGAATCGATCAACGATTTCGTCTTTGCGACCCATAGCGGCGGTAACACGACGATTTCCGTCAATATGGCCGGAACAGGTGCCGGTGGCGCCACGGCGATTGCTGTGCTCGAAGGGACGACCGTGTCGATTGCCGACCTGTTCAACAACGGCAATATCGTCCATTAATGGATAAATTTAGGAAAGCGGGGAACTTCCCCGCTTTTCGTGCTTTATCAGTAAATTCGGACCGCTTTTTCATCCTGATTTCAATAAAGCAATAAAACTCGTTGTAATGCTTGACTTTTCATATAAACAGCGTATACAACCGCAAGGACTTTAAAGCGGCCCGGAACCAGAACTGACTTGCGCAGCGGGGCGAATAAGGTCATAAATAACTAACCAAAGTCATTGAATTTGAATGACATACGACAAAGGGTCATACTATGGCAAAACATGCACTGAATAATTCTCTTCTGACTGTGGCTTGCGCAATGGCGGTAGGCCTTGCATTTCCGGCGATGGCGCAGGAAAGACCTACAGAAATGACCCTATCGAAAGCCGTTTCCGTCGGCGTCATGACAAATCCCGAATATGGCCAGGTTGCGGCAAGCCGCCGGGCGACAGACGAAGAATTGAATCAGGCAAAGGCACTTTATCTGCCGTCGATCGATCTTCGCGCCGATGGTGGTTTTGAACGCACGGACAGCCCGTCCACACGCGCGACAGGCGATGATGACAAAACATTCTCCCGCTACAATGCAAGCCTGACGCTGACCCAAATGCTGTTTGACGGCTGGGGAACAAAGTACGAGAACGAGCGTCAGAAAAACCGTGTTCAGTCTTCCGCGCACCGCGTGAAGGAAACGGCAGAACTGACAGGTCTTAACATCGTTGAATCGTTCCTAGAAGTAATGCGCCAGCGTGAGCTTCTGTCCATCACGCGCGATAACGTTGCCGAACACGTCGCCATTATGGGTATGATCGAAGAAGGCGTGAATGCCGGACGTTCAACACAGGCCGACCTTGAACAGATCAAGGCCCGTTTGTCTTCTGCCCGCGCTCAGGAATCCTCTACACGCCAGCAGCTGCGCATTGCTGAATCCAGCTTCTTGCGCGATGTTGGCGATATGCCCAAAGACCTCGTCATGCCGGCCGTTCCGGTGAACGCGATTGCCGCCGATGTCGAAGCCGAAGTGAAACTCGCTCTGGCACAAAGCCCGACACTCGATGTGCGCGAATCCGACATCGAAGTGGCGTACAATGAATATAAAGGTACGGGCTCTACGCTGTACCCGCAAGTTGATCTGCAACTCGGCGGCGCGGCTGGCCGCAATGTCGGCGGTATTGAAGGCAATGACCGTTCTGCATCCGCTCTGGTTGTCATGAACTGGAACCTCTATCGCGGCGGCGGCGATGTTGCCCGCGTCCGTGAATTCAAACACCGTCACCAACAGGCCAAGGAAGTCCGTTCCATCGCGGCGCGCCAACTGGAAGATGATGTTCGCCAGACATGGGCGAGCATGGTTTCTGCGGGTGAACGCGCGAAGGAATTTTCCTCCCAGGCTGCCGCGAACGGTGAAGTTGTCCGCGCGTACAAAGACCAGTTCAGCCTGGACCGCCGTACGCTTCTCGATGTGCTCGATTCACAGAACGAATTGTTCGTCTCCCGTTCGAACACGATCAACGCCGAATTCCTTGAAATCTTCTCGGTCTTCCGCCTACTGGCCTTGAAAGGCCAACTCCTGCCGACGCTGGGCGTTGCCTACCCGCAGGAAAGCGAGAAAATCGAAATCACGAATAAACCCGCTGAAAAGTAATCTTTTACAACCGTAAAGGTTTAACACGTGTCAAACAACGAATATGGACCGGGCGCAGGATCTGCGCCCGCGTCTGACTCTCAACAACAGAATCAAACAGCAAGAGCGCATGAAGAGACCATCGACTCATGGCCGCTGGAAGCCGACCGCATGGCCATTCAGGACCCGCTCGTGGATGCCCTGCGCATTCTTGCGGGTTTCTACGGAAGGCGTACCAGTCCGGGGGCGCTGACCGCCGGTTTGCCGGTGCCGGCAAGTGGTATCACCCCGCAACTTTTCGTGCGTGCCGCGGAACGTACGGGTTTGCACGCTCGTCTGGCCGACCGCACCATCGAGGCGCTCGCGATTGCACCGAACTTGCCGTGCATTCTGGTTCTTGAAGACAAACAGGCCTGCATTCTCTGGGAAGTACGCGAACCCGGGAAGACATCGAAGAAAGGTCAGCATAAGGCAAAGGCGGATGAAAAAGGCCGCAAAGTCCATCCTGAAACCGAATTCGTCGTACAATTTCCGGAAACCGAAGATGAAAAACAGATTCTGAAATTATCGGATCTGAAAAAGATTTACACCAATTACGCCTTCTATGTACGTCCTGTCGCCCGCACAGACGAACGCGCCGGCCCTGCCGAAATAGACACAGGCCGTGAATGGTTCTGGAGCGCCCTTTGGGAAAACAAATCGGTCTATAGCGAAGTTATTCTTGCGGCGGTGATGATCAATCTGTTCGCGATCGCATCCTCGCTATTCGTTATGAATGTTTATGACCGGGTGATACCCAATAACGCGTACGAAACCCTTTGGGTGCTCGCGATTGGCGTGCTTGTTGTGTATGTGTTTGATTTTATCCTGAAGAATATGCGTGCCCATTTTCTCGATTACGCGGGGAAAAAGGCGGATATCAAAATCTCTGCGCGCCTGTTCCAGCAAATGATGGGCATGACTATGGCCTCGCGTCCCGCAAGTGCGGGGGTGATGGCAAGCCACATGCGTGAATTCGAAGGTTTACGGGATTTCTTTACTTCGGCTACGATGACGACGCTGATCGATCTGCCGTTCATCTTCCTTTTCATCCTGCTGATTGCCATTGTCGGCGGACCGATTGCCTTTGTCCCGCTCGCGGCGGTACCGATCGTCGTCGGGATCGGCATGTTCATGCAAAAACCGCTGGAAAAAGTCACGAAGCAATCGATGATGGAAAGTGCGCTCAAAAACGCGCTTTTGTTTGAAACGATTTCCGGCCTTGAAACCATCAAGGCACAGGCGGCCGAAGGGCATACACAGCGCAGCTGGGAAGAACTCACGGAAAAGGCCGCCCGCACATCGGCCAAATCGAAACAGATCAACGCGCTGGCCCTGAACCTCGCCGTATTCGTGCAGCAGGTGGCAAGCGTCGCCGTCGTTGTCGTCGGTGTTTATCTTATTGCGCATGCCAAACTGTCCATGGGGGCGCTTGTTGCTTGCGTGATTCTGACGGGCCGCGCCATGGCACCGCTATCATCCGTTGCCGCTTTGCTGACGCGCCTTCACCAGTCGCGTGAAGGCCTGATCCAGTTGAACGATCTGATGCACCGTCCCGTTGAGCGTCCGGCCGGAAAACATTTTATTTCGATGAACGCACCGGCGGGCAAGGTGGAATTTCAGGATGTGCTTTTCCATTATCCGGGTCAAAGCGTCCCGGCCTTGAATCATGTTTCCTTCACGATAGAACCGGGCGAACAT
>CBFGQF010000014.1:0-17381 GCA_965650865.1 uncultured Alphaproteobacteria bacterium
GGAAAGACGTACGATTGAAGGCTTGAACTTTGAATCCTTTTTAGATAAGGTCCGCCGGACTTTTGCGAATAAGGACGGGTGGCAGAGTGGTTGAATGCGCACGCCTGGAAAGTGTGTATACGCCAAAAGCGTATCGGGGGTTCGAATCCCCCCTCGTCCGCCATATATCTTTCGCCTCCATATCTTGGGCTGTGTCCAACTTTTCTTTTCATAAACCATAGGTGTTTCATGTCATCCGACACATCCGCGCCCTCAGGCCATACCAAAGAATTTATTGTCCTGATGGCCTCCATGATGTCGGTTGTGGCCATATCGATCGATGCCCTTTTGCCCGCGCTTGGCGTTGTTGTCGGGGACCTGCAACTCACCAACCCCAATCATGCCCAATATCTGATCGGTTTTATTTTTGCTGGTATGGCGCTGGGGCAACTTTTTTGCGGCCCGCTTTCCGATGCGCTTGGGCGGAAGAAAGCTCTTTTCCTCGGCATAGCGTTTTATCTGATTGGAAGCGTTGTTTGTTATGTCGCGCAGGATCTGACGACGATGCTTGTCGGGCGCTTTATACAAGGGGTAGGCGTCTCAGGACCCTATATTTCCGCGATATCGATTGTCCGCGATAAATTTTCCGGCAGACAAATGGCCAAAATCATGTCCGTTGTGATGATGATCTTTATTCTGGTGCCTGCCATCGCGCCCAGTCTTGGCCAGGCCATCATGCTGTATGCATCGTGGCGTTATATTTTCGTCCTATATATCATATATGCCATAACCGTTGCGCTATGGGTGTTTCTTCGTCAGGAAGAAACGCTTCCGCCCGAACACCGCATTCCCTTTACATTTGTGAATTTTATTCATGGGTTCAAGGAAGTCGTCGGCAACCGTGGCACGTTTTTCTATACGATATGCATGGGCATCTGTTTTGGTAGTTTCATGGGTTATCTCACATCCTCACAGCAGATATTTCAGGACCAGTTTGGTGTAGGCGAAGCGTTCAGCCTTTATTTCGGGGCGCTTGCCTTGGTATTGGGAAGCGCGTCTCTTTTGAATTCCCGCTTTGTCGTCAAGTATGGCATGTTTTATATATGCGTGCGGTCCTTTGCTGTGATCGTTGTGGCCTCCGTTGTTTTTCTGGCCGCCCATTTTATCACGGATGAAATTACCCTTTGGATGTTTTTGGTTTATGCCGCGTTTCTCTTCTTCTGCTTTGGATTGGTCTTTGGAAACCTGAACGCCCTGGCGATGGAGCCGATGGGGCATATCGCCGGTATGGCATCCGCGATTATTGGCGCGACTTCGTCCGTGATGTCGTGGGCCATTGGCTCCACAATCGGGCAGCTTTATAACGGGACATTGGTTCCGATTGTTTCCGGATTTCTGATCTTTGGGCTTTTATCCTTGCTTGCCCTCTATTGTGCGCGCAGAGGATAGGAAATCCTGCAGTCTCTGCGGATCACCCTTCAGGCGTTGCCAGATCCATGCCAGGACAAGGTTGATGTCGGGCCGGCTTCGATAATGTTCAGGCTTTGAATCACGGGACAAAACGAAATTGAAACTGTAAAACGGCTCCTGCCCCATGCGAAGATCGCTTAGGACAGGTTTTCCATCAACCATGTTCATCTTGATAAACCCCTGCGTAAACCATTCCATTCGCCGGACATACCAATCATCGCTCCATTCCTCGTGCAGGGCGCGGTCGCTCGAGTAGGAATGGAAGGCAATGCCGGCATTCTCATCGAACGGTGAATAAAATCCTTCGGCATACCCATCTTCGGTCATTGCCATCACGCGCCACAAAACGGTGTTGAAGGCCGTTGGCGTTACCAGAATTTTTTCAGAACGGATATTGGCGGCGAGCAATGAATCTTTCGCAACTGCGCGGACATGGGCTTGCATGCCAACCGACCAGACAAGGTATAGTGTGCTAAACATCAATGCCGCGTGGTTCCAACGGTACCGTTTGTCCGATCTTGCAATTCCGGTTGCGATGAGTCCGAAGATCAGTGGCAGGGTATAAAGCGGATCGATAATGAAAATGGATCCCACCGCATAGGCCTTGTTTACGAACGGAATCAATATCTGTGTGCCGTAAACGGTCATCAGATCCAGAATCGCGTGGGTGATGAGGATAAGCCACGTGGCAAGAAGCCATGGTTTGAAATGACAGCGCTGCGATGGCAGGCGTGAGGCTATCCACCCGATCAAAGGCGTTGCAAGGGTTTGATAAAAGAAGGCATGGGTTTCTCCGCGGTGATAGGTCATGTTGCGGATCGGATCGCCATGGTCGATGAACGCGTCAAGGTCCGGCAAGGTGGCGATGGCCCCGCCGATCAGAACCGATTGCCAAATCGGGGTGCGTTTGCCCAGAACAGCGGTTGCGATGGAAGAGCCTAAAACAAACTGGGTGATTGAATCCATGGATATCCTTTGTTGCCCAGAATGATAACAAACAGGGCACATCCGTAAAGGGCGGATTTATTGCATAATTCGTTCTTCCTTGATATGTAGGGCCATGGGATTATCAATAGGACCAGTTAGAATCGAAACGCCTGTCTTTTTGGCGCCGATGTCCGGGGTAACGGATTTGCCGTTTCGCCGCCTTGTCCGCCATTATGGCGCGGGGCTGGTCTTTTCCGAGATGATCGCGAGCCGCCCCATGATCGAACAATTCCGCCGTCACCCGCAATCCTGTGTAATGGATTACGCAAGCGAGTTTCCGATGGCGGTCCAGCTTGCGGGATGCGAACCGGATCTGGTGGCCGAAGCCGCGAAAATTCATGCGGACCATGGGGCCGCCATCATCGATATCAACTTCGGATGCCCTGTCAAAAAAGTCGTCAATAATTTTGCGGGTTCTGCCCTGATGCGCGATGAAGATTTGGCGACCCGTATCATGGATGCGGTCGTGAAGGCCGTCGACATTCCGGTGACGGTTAAGATGCGCCTTGGCTGGGATGAAACAAACCTCAACGCGCCATCGCTTGCCATGAAGGCCGAAGATGTTGGCATTCAAATGATTACAGTCCACGGTCGCACGCGGTGCCAGCTATATAACGGTTCTGCCGATTGGAACCAAGTGCGTAAGGTCAAGGAAGCGGTGAGGGTTCCTGTGATAGTAAACGGGGACATCCGCACGCCACAAGACGCGGTAAAGGCCATAACCCTGTCTGGTGCCGATGGCGTGATGGTGGGACGCGGGACTTACGGGCGCCCCTGGCTTGTACGTCAGATCATGGATTATCTGGAAACGGGAATATTGTCTCCATCGCCGCCCTCATCCGATATCGCCGTAATTGTCGAGGGGCATTATAACGCGATGATCGATCATTACGGACCGCATCAGGGCAATATTATCGCGCGCAAACATATCGGGTGGTATTGCGCGGATATGGATGGCTCCGACGCATTCCGCGCGCGCGTCCATACGCTGAAAAATCCAAAGGATGTGATTGACGAGATCCGGTCTTTTTTCTTAGAGAAAACCCCGATCGCGGCTTAAACAGACAAATTGTCCCATTGAATGGGCGTGCGGCCATGGATGCTTAAATATTCATTCGCTTTCTTAAAATGGCCGCACCCTAAAAACCCGCGATGGGCGGACAGGGGCGATGGGTGCACGGATTCGAGCACGCAATGTTTCGTACGGTCGATAAAAGCGCCTTTTTTCTGTGCATAGGATCCCCACAGCATGAAAACAACGTGTTCCCGTCTTTGATTAATGGCGTGAATGATCGCATCCGTGAATTCTTCCCACCCTTTTTTTTGGTGGGACCCTGCGGCCGCCTGCCGCACCGTCAATGTTGCATTCAATAGCAGAACGCCCTGTTTCGCCCATCCGGTGAGGTCGCCATCCTTTGGCATCTTCGTGCCAAATTCCATTTCGATTTCCTTGTAGATGTTACGCAGGCTGGGCGGTAAGCGGACGCCGCTACGCACCGAAAAAGAAAGACCATGGGCCTGACCTTCACCGTGATAGGGGTCCTGCCCCAGAATAACGACACGAACATTGTCGAACGGGGTTGTATTCAACGCATTGAAAATGTCGGTGGCCGCCGGATAGATGATTTGTCCGTTTTGTTCTTCGAACTGCAAAAAGGCCTGAAGTTTTCGCATATAAGGTTTGGAAAATTCCGGTTTTAGAAATTCCTGCCAGTCCGGATTGATTTCATTGTGCAACATGATCTTTAGCTAGCATATCCGCAGGCGTTGTTGAAGATGGTATGAAGGTCTGGACGAAGCCGGATTTTATGACCATACTTTGTCTATGAATGATCTGGCCCCTATCAAAACGGCTTTGACGGACTTAATCGGATGTGATTACCCGCTTATTGCCGCCCCCATGTTTCTGATCAGCAATGTCGAACTTGTGGCCGCGGCCAGCAATGCCGGCGGGATTGGCGGCACGCCATCGCTCAACTGGCGGACATCGTCGGAATTCGATACGGCTCTTGGGGAAATTGCTGCAAGAACGGACAGGCCCTATGTCGTCAATATTATCGTTAACCGAGCCAATCCACGTGTTGAGGAGGATATTCGGGTTCTGGTCAAACACAAGGTGCCTATGGTGATTACGTCGCTGGGCAATCCCAAAGATGTGATTGCCGCAGTTCATGGTTATGGCGGGAAAGTGTTTTGTGACGTGACCAATCTCGACCACGCCCTGAAGGTGCAGGCTCTGGGTTGCGATGGCGTCGTGGCGGTATCCGCCGGGGCGGGCGGCCATGCGGGACCGCTATCACCGATGGTTCTGATCCCGCATCTGAAAGCGCATTTAAAGATCCCCGTGATTGCCGCGGGCGGTATTGTGAACGGCAAGCAAATGCTGGCGGCATTGGTGCTTGGCGCGGACGGAGTGCAAATCGGTACCCGGTTTATTGCCAGCACCGAATCGCCTGCTACGGATGATTATAAAAACGCGATCCTATCTTCAAAACCCGAGGATATTGTCCTGACATCACGCATTTCCGGTACGCCGGCCTCCGTCATCAATACGGATTATATCCGGAAAGTCGGCCTTCATCTTTCGCCGTTTGAAAAATTCCTGCGCGCCAATCGTTATACATCCAGGCTGATGAAAATGATGCGCTACGCCACAGGCAACAAGAGATTGCAAGAAGCCGCGCAGGGCACCACCTGGAAACAGGTATGGAGCGCGGGGCAGGGGGCCGGGATGATTGATACGATTCTTCCCGCTGGCGATATCATACGCGAGATAGTGCGCGATTACTGGCAGGCCAGAGACGCGCTTAGGTAAAGAGCGGAGCTGGCGATACTCCCGGTTCTGCCGTGCCAATGCCGTAAAGATTATTCTCCCTGATATAATTCGCGACATGCTGGAACGCGCCGTGGAAGTGTGTGCGGCCCTGTTTCAGTTCCTTTAAAAGATGGCTTGATGAAATTTCAATCTGCGGCCCTTCTATCATGCACCACCCGTGACCTGCATCCAGCAAATCTTTGGCGGTGCCTGCCCGTAAATGCGGATAGGTCAGGGCCGTTGGGCTATGCAAGGCGTTTGATTCATAGGGCGTTCTATCGATGACCGCCACGGGAAAGTTTTCGATGATATCGTCCGCATGTTCCCATGTGTGAAAACTGGCAAGATTATCGCTGCCCATCACCCATATAAATTGATGGTCAGGGAACCGCGACATTAATTTCATCAACACTTCGTATGTTATATGGGTGCCTAGTTCTTCTTCAATATCCGTCGGTATCACCGGCGTATCGGGATAAAAAGATTTCATGATGTAACCCATTTCCATCCGGTGCCCCAAGGGAGCGTATCTTCCGGGATCTTTTTGCCAGTTGATGGAATACATCATCCAGACTTCGTCGACGTTCAGTTCCTTATAGATGTGTTCCATGGCCTGAAAGTGACCGTCATGAGGCGGATTGAACGATCCGCCAAAAAGCGCGATTTTTTTCATTCGTCCCTGTTTTTTAAATTTTTTCTGATTTTATGATGTTTGTTTATCTCATCATAAAAAAAGGTTGGTTGTCTACAATTTTTATTGACGATAAAAAATGAATCATGTAAAAAGGGAGATTAGAAACCAAATAAAAAATAATAATATTGCAACAGGGAAGTTTTTCATGATCTTGGCTCGAAGGTCACACCTCATTATGCCTGAAATGATTTCCGTGTTCTTGTTGAAACAAGACGCGGAGGTAAAGGATACATGAGTGACAAGTTTCATTTTACCTTTGATCCAAAAAACGATTCGATTGGAAATTTCGTAAAACCTTTCATAGAAAGTCTGGGAAATGTCCCGTTGCAAGAGGCGGACATTATCATCCCCGTCGGCGGTGATGGCAGTATGCTCCATGCCTTTCATCGCGCGGCATCCTCACAAAGAATTTTCGGTATTGTTCCGCCGATCAGTGCCAGTCTTGGTTATTGGCTTCATCGAGGCATCAACACGTCTGGCCGTTTGCTCTCTGCACTTGTTACCGCGCAGGAATATTGTCTATCTCCCCTGCGTGGTAACGTCTTTTTTGACAATGGTGCGGTTACAACCATACGCGGATTCAACGAAATCGTCCCCGGGCAAAGCCAGGGGGAACATAGCGATCAGACCATGAAGGCACGGCTTGCCGTTACGGAAGGCGGTGTGACCATCGCCTCCGGCACAATCGAGGGCGGCGGCTTGATCGTGTCCACGCCCTATGGATCGAGTGCGATGAACATATTGTACGGTGGTGCCATTGCCGATTTGCGGAGCGCGTCGATCGTGATGACCGGGAAAGGTTTGCGGGGGCCAAAGGGGTTGTTTTCTTCGGCGGTCCTGAATGACGATATATCGGTTGAGCTGACATTCCTCGAAACGGAAAAACGGCCTGTGCGCATGCAATATGACGGAATGAAGATTTCCGCAGATCTTGCCAATCCGATTAACCATATCCATATCGAGAAGGATAGCGGCCCGCCCCTGCGCTTGCTGCTTTCCCGCCCTCCATCCGTACAGGTGTTGGCGCATATTTTATAAGCCTTAGAACTATCCAAAAATAAAAAATTATAATAAAACCATGAACAAGGAGAAACCTCTATGCCTTATATCGGCCGTGACGACGATTACGAAGAACCGCTTGCAAGCCCAAGCGCGATGTGGACCGACCTTTATGAACTGACCATGGCGCAGGCACTGTATTTCGAAGGCATGCACAATCAACAGGCAAGCTTTAACGCTTTCGTCCGTTCCATGCCGTATAAGGGCGCGTATCTTGTGACGGCCGGACAGAATATTGTTTTTGAATGGCTCGATAAAAACTGGACATTCACGGACCGCGATATTCGTCGCCTTGAAAGGAAAACGGTGAAGGATCCTAATACAGGAAAAGAGGTGAAAGTCTTTCGCCGAGAATTCCTGGATATGCTGAAGAATGCAAAGCTTGAACTGACGATCGAGGCGATGCCGGAAGGCGAAATCGCCTTTCCGATGGAGCCGATTTATAAAATAACCGGTCCGCTGTGGCAATGTCTTGCCGTTGAAACCGCCATTTTGAACGCGATGAATTCGCAATCGAATTTTGCAACCTATGCCTCGATGCTCAAAACGCTGGCGAATGGAAAACCTGTCGTTGAATTCGGCCTGCGTCGGGCGCAGGCAGTGGGGGGCCTTTCCTCAACCCGCGGCACCTATATCGGGGGTATGGATTCCAGTTCCAACTGCTGGGCCGAAACGAACTACGACATTCCAACGATCGGAACCATGGCTCATGCCTATGTCATGGTGCATGACGATGAGCTGGATGCCTTTGTGAAATGGGCCAAGCACAATCCGTATCTGGGCGTTTTTCTTGTCGATACCTACAACACACTGGAAGGTGTCAAGCGCGCGGTAAAAGCGTGTCAGGATGGCGGCATAAAACTATCGGGTATTCGCCTTGATTCCGGCGATCTTGCGTATCTGTCGAAGGAATCACGCAAAATTTTGGATAAGGCGGGATTCACCAAAGCAAAAATCATTGTCTCGAACGGCCTGGACGCCAGTACGATTGAATCGCTGGAAATACAGGGTGCGCCTATAGATACATATGCTGTGGGAACATCCGCCGCGACGGTATCAGAACAACCTGCGCTCGGCGGCGTGTATAAGGTTGCCAATATTTATGATGAAAAGCTTAGCCATGACGACATCATGAAATTGAAGAAAGCCGTACGATCGGGGGCAACGGTGTTGTTGCCTGACATGCGTGAGAAAATCCGCGATCTGATTAAACTGTCGGAAGATGCCGTCAAGATGACTTATCCGGGTGAGCTTGATTTGCTGCGCTATTTGAAAGTTGAAAATGGAAAACTTTATTTTGACGGCGGGACGATCTATCCGGAATGGTCGGTTGATCCTCTCACCGCCGGCGATGGCAAAGATCCTTTTTCGGCTGTTCTGAACAAAGCGGTTGAATCGGTCAACCGTAAGAACAACACGATTATCCGCACCTTTAACGAAGGTACGCGCGCCTACCGCCCCTTACAGAAATTCTTCGAAGGAGGCGAACTGGTCGGGGATATTGAAACGGTTCATATTGCGCGTGATAGGGCGTTGAAACATCTGGCAATGCTCGATCCCACGCACAAACGCCGCCTTAATCCGCATGAACTGGTGATTGGTGTAGAGCCGAGCTTGCTCAAGCGTCAGGAAACGATGGCGCGCGAATTATTCAAAACAGGAAGCCCGGTAGAGGCGAATATCGCAGCCAATCTGGCAGCATAATAATAAAGAAATAAGGAGGTTTGAATGACAACATGGAAGGCAAACAAAGATACGGCACTGATTATCGTCGATGTGCAGAATGACTTTTGTCCGGGCGGCGCACTGGCCGTGGCTGGCGGCGATGAAATTGTCCCGATCATCAATTCCCTGCGTGATCATTTCGAAACAGTGGTGGTAACAAAGGATTATCACCCTGCTGGACATTCTTCTTTTGCCAGTAGCCATGACGGCGTAAAGGCATTCACGGAAATTGATATGCCCTATGGCCCGCAAATGCTCTGGCCCGATCATTGCGTTCAGGGAACGACAGGCGCGGACTTCCATAATGACCTGATTGTGAAAGACACAGATCTTATCATTCAGAAAGGCACGAATAGGAATGTCGATTCCTATTCCGCATTCTTTGAAAACGACCACAAATCATCACCTGTCTTTTCAGGTGGAAAAACATTGACGCAAACATTGGAAGAAAAGGGCATTTCAAACATTGTTGTCATGGGCCTCGCCGGTGATTATTGCGTTGCCTTTACCGCCCTTGATGGATTGAGCGAAGGATTCAACGTCACGGTTGTCCAAGACGCGGCGCGTTCGATCAGTGCTGACGGTGAAAAATCACAATATGCGAAAATAGAAAGTCTTGGCGGCAAAATCGTACAAGCCGCAGAACTAAAAGCGTCGCTCGGCCTCTAACAAGAAATTTAAAAAAACTTGAACAGGGAGTTTTCGATCATGGAAAACAACACTATAGCCTTGCGCGTGACGCAGGCATCACTCAATCAAACATCATTCGACTGGCCGCGCAACATGGCCAATATATACGCAGCCATTGACGAAGCCGTGGCACAAAACAGTGATATTCTCGCCCTCGAAGAAATGACGCTTGTTGGATATGATTCCGGCGATGATTTTCAAAAGTCGGATAACAACCGTATTCTGGCGGCGCTCGACGATGTGGCGGCCTATGCCAAGGCGCTCGATCCGAATTTGATTATTTCCATCGGCCATCCATGGCGCATTCAAAACCGTGAACTCGATGGACCGATGGATGCGGATTTTGAACGGGTGAAAGACCCGTTCTATGACCGCCTCAATAAACCATTCAACGTCCAGACGATTTTAACAGGTGGTTCAATCATCGGAATGAACGCCAAAACGAATCTGTATAACGATGGACGCGGATATGAAGGGCGTTATTTCAATGAATGGAATGTTGCGGCGGCGAACCGGATTGGCGGCGTGTTTGGAACCATTCCTGTTGCCATTGATGAAACCAGAACCGTGCCGTTCGGCTGTCCTGTTTTTCTTGTGACGGGCAGCGATGAAAAGGCATTCTATCTGTCGCAGGCGATATGCGAGACCAAATGGGTGGCGACACGCTATGATGGATACCCGCATGATGATTCCCGTTATGACCGTGATAACATCATTCCATCGATGGCCCGTTATATCGGTGACAAGGATGGATCCATTCTCCTCATATCGAACGCCAGTCCGCCAGCGCGGGACAAGGTCGATGCGCATATCCACCTCAACAAACTTGCCGCGAAATATTTCGGGACAGTCGTGGATACGGATGGTCTGGGGTCGAGCGGTTCAACCTTTTCGCAATACGGTAACCGCATGGTGGTGCAGGGGGCCGATATTCGCTCCTTCGGCAGCCGGATTAATTTCACGCGTGTCGCCACAACAACATCGGCATTCAATATCAAATCCGTGCCCGAAGAAAAACGCGGCAAGGAACATGTCGCGTTTGCTCATGCGTTTAAAGATCATGATGTAACAGATGTGAGTATCATGCCATGGCGCAAAAATCCCGATACGGCGTGGGACATGCCCGAAAACCCGGATCGTCATTTCGAAGAGGAAGTACGCAACAGTGCGCTCTGGTTATTCGATTATCTTCGTAAAACAGGTGGCAAAGGTGTAATGGAGGCACTCAGCGGCGGCGCTGACTCAGCCTACAATTCTGTTCTGACAGCGGCTATGGTTCATATTGGAATCCACGAACTGGGCGTGGAACAATTTTGCCGCGAATTAAAGCTCCCCTTCGTCAAAGAGGCAATGTCCCTAAGTGAAGAGGCGGCCATCAAATTCTGCATCGATAAAATGCTCACCTGCGTTTATCTGGGAACAGGCAACAATGCCAAGAGCAGTTATATAGCCGCCGACTATCTGATGAACGGCGGAATAGATGTGGAAACCGGTAAAGAGATTGCAGGGATCGGCGGAAAATTCGAAAGCCGCAATATTCAGGACGCCTTTAATATGCTGGCCGTGATTTATGCAGTGCCTGATTCTCAAAAAATTCCGGAAAGCCAGAAACAGGAATTTATCGAGGATATCACGGCCTATCTGCATGCCAATCCGAATATATTGCCCGCTAGTGAAATTGAAGCAATGGGGAAAAATCTTCAGGAAAAATACCCGGTTATTGATCGTCTGATCACGGCATCCGACGGTACCGTGTATGAAAATATGCAGGCATGGCTGCGTATGGTGATCGTCCGCGCCTACGCGCAGATGGAAAGAAAGGTGCCGGTGGCAAACCCGAACCTCGACGAAATCCGCAATGGTTATACAACCGTCGGCGGGGATGAACATTCCGGCAATATCGGACTCAACGCCCATCTGGAAAAACATTATGAATTGAATGTCATGCGCTATCTGCATAAACACGGATTGCAAAATGTCATGCCGCCGGTGCGGGCGCTTGGTAAGGTTTTGAATGAGGTCCCATCGGCTGGATTGATGCCGCTCGGGCCCAATGGAGAAGTGGTGCAAACGGATGAAGATTCATTGCAACGGACGTATCCGGAAATGAGCCGGATATCCAATGCGCAACTACATGACCGGATTGATACGCTTGTCGGCGCGCGCCGCCTCAATGCGTTCGAAGTGTTTGAAACCTGTCAGAAAGATCCGCTCTTTGAAGGGATTGATGACGATACGCTCTATAACAAAGTCCGTATGACCTATAACCGCTGGCCGATTGCCCAGCACAAAATCCATATGGGCGTGATTGCGCAGGCGAATGGTGTGAGCGCCGATCATCAGGTATCACAAAGGACGCCAAATTTGTCAGGGCAGAGCAAAGATGAATTATCATGGCTTTCGATCAAACTTCTTTATAAATGGGCGGAACGCGATGGCCTCGATTGGTCCGCTACAGATCTAAAAACGTTGGAACGTCGGACATGGCAGGATGAGAATTTCTTCGATGTGATGGATTCCCTGACGCGCGTCAAAGGAAAAGGACAAGAATACAGCCTGAAAGGCCTGTATGAGCAGGTGAAGGAAAAAGGATGGAATGGGGTGTTTGATGCATTACCGCCGCGTCATCCGGTTTCGGTTGTAGGAACGCAATCCTTCGAAATGGCTTGATAATTTGCGCCGCTTCCGGCTAAGCTTTTTTCCATGATAGCGGTAATAGATAGTGGCGGCGCCAACATAACTTCGGTTCTCTCGGCCTTTGAACGACTGGGCGTCCATCCGGTGTTTACATCGGATGCCGATGTGATCCGTTCGGCAGACAAGGTTCTGCTCCCCGGTGTTGGCGCTGCGGCAGATGCCATGCGCACGATCGAAGGACATGGTCTACAAGAGGTCATTCGTTCCTTAACGCAGCCCGTCATTGGCATTTGTGTTGGTATGCAACTCCTTTTCCGGGAATCGGAAGAGGGCAATGTCAAAACCCTTGGCATCTTCGATGCGCCGGTCCGGCGATTCAAAGATGCGCCCGGCATGGCCGTTCCGCATATGGGATGGAATAAGGTGCGCAATATCAAAGACCACCCGCTATTCTACAATCTTGATCCTGAAAATTATTTCTATTTCGCCAACAGCTATCATGCCCCCGTAGGTGATTATAGTGTCGGTGTTTGCTCCTATTCCAATGATTTCACCGCTATCGCGGCAAAAGGAAATTTTATGGGGTGGCAATTTCACCCTGAACGATCGGGCCCCGTTGGCGCGCAGATTATCAAAAACTTTGTCGAGATGAAGGCGGAGGACCTCGTATGCTGACTCGCCGTATTATTCCCTGCCTCGATGTCAAAGACGGTGTGGTCGTCAAGGGCGTCAAATTCCGCAACCACCGTATCATCGGCGATGTGTTCGACCTTGCCCTGCGTTACCGCGATGAAGGGGCGGATGAACTGGTGTTCTATGATATAACGGCAAGCAGCGATGGCCGTGTTGTGAACAAGGACTGGATCAAACAGATCAGCGCGAAAATCGATATTCCCTTCACTGTCGCGGGCGGCATCCGTACAATAGATGATGCAAAACGCATCCTGAATTTCGGGGCGGATAAAATTTCGATCAATTCTCCGGCCCTCGAACGGCCTGAATTTATCACCGAACTGGCGGAAGCATTCGGCAGCCAGTGCGTGGTGGTCGGTATCGATTCAAAGCGGGAAGGCAACAAACTGACCGTCTATCAATACACCGGCGATGAAACCAAGACGGTGAAATCAACGCGTGAAACAATCGCCTGGGCAAAGAAAGTGGCAGATCTTGGCGCGGGTGAAATTGTCCTCAATTGCATGGATATGGACGGCGTGCGCAAAGGGTATGACATCGAACAAATGGCTATGCTGCGCGAAGCCGTTTCTATTCCTATTATTGCATCGGGTGGCGCGGGATCAATTGATGATTTCAAGGAATTGTTCGATAAGGCCGGCGCAGACGGTGCGCTTGCGGCCTCTGTGTTCCATGATAAAATTATATATATCCCCGATTTAAAACGCGAATTGATCGATCACGGGATCGCTATTCGCCCGCCGCTATCGGCCTAAGGCCTTTTCCAAATAGTGAAGATCGATCCCTAGAAATTTTTTGGCGTCATCGAATTGCTTTTGCGCGGCCTGCCTCTGTTGTGCGGGCTTTTTCCCCTTGATGGCGGTAATCATGACGTTTTTCGGCGTGTGTGCATCGGAAATAAACTCGAAGGCCTTTGTGTTGTACCCTTCCGATTCAAGGATAAGAGCGCGCATCGCATCGGTCGCCATTTCCGCTTGCCGCTCCATAAAGGTGCCGTGTCGTAACAGAAAATCCATATCCTTTGGCGTTTTGCCCTTTTCCATCTCGCGGCGAATTTGTTTGTGGCAACAGGGGGCGACAACAATCAACCCTGCATTCGCTTTGATACCTTTGGCAATCGCGTCATCGGTTGCCGTATCGCAGGCATGCAGCGCGATAAGGATATCAATGGTGTCGGCGGAAAAATCTTCGATTGTACCTTGTTGAAAATACAGCCCATCAAATCCTGAATCCTTGGCGATATTATTACACAGATCGACCATATCCTGCCGATATTCGACCCCGATAACAGAACAGGTTTGTTTCAGGTTGCTAACGATATGATCATACAAGGCAAAGGTCAGGTATCCCTTGCCCGATCCCATATCGACGATATGAAGCGATCTGTCCTTGGGAAGATGCGCAATGAGCCCGTCAATAATTTCGATATACTTGTTGATCTGGCGAAACTTGTCCTGCGCACTCTTGTATACTACGCCTTTATCATCCGTGATCTTGAGGGCATGCAGATAGTGTTTTCCCGAAGTATCGATCGCTCTATGCTTTACGCGGTCATGCGTTGGGTCGGCGGTTTCAGTGACGGTCGCGTCTGATCTTTTCAACTTACCGTTTTGCAGTGTCATATTGAAAGCGGTTGTAAACAGATTGGCTATCTGGAAAGGGCCGCGCAGATTTTCAGCGATCAAGGAAGTACCTTCATCCAATGAATAGTTTTTGGCGATGTCTTTGGTCTTGTACCGATAGGTGAAAGACAGTTTTTCTTCACGCTTGATAATGGCTTTACGGATTAGAATGGTCTTGAGGGTTTTGTCTTCTCCGGTGTAATGGCCGAGCGATGCCTTGACAAAACTGCCGTCTTGCAGCGATTTGGCAAAAAGTGCGATAAATTCATCAATTTTGTCGTTTTGGGCCATGGTCTTGTTTATCATGAGCCGTGATTTATTGACAATCTTTGAATGGGGTAGACGTGCAACAAAAGCATGTGGCAATTATTGGGGCGGGGCCTGCCGGTCTGATAGCAGCGGAGATGCTGGCAAGGGCCGGCGTACGCGTCACGATTTATGAGCGAAAATCCTCACCTGCCCGTAAATTTCTGTTGGCCGGACGTGGCGGACTCAATATCACGCATTCCGAAGATATCGATCAATTTATAGGACGTTACGACAGGGCCCAATATAAAATTGCCCCGATGATCTTTAATTTTGGGCCGCAAGACATGCGTGAATGGTGCCATGGTCTGGGCGAGGAAACATTTGTGGGTTCTAGCGGGCGCGTCTTTCCGAAAAGTTTAAAGGCATCCCCCCTGCTGCGCGCCTGGATAGGGCGGTTGCAAAGCCTCGATGTTCGTTTTGAGTATGGTATGTTCTGGACAGGGTGGACCGAAACAGGCGCATTACAGCTTAAGAACAAAGATAATGAAGATATCGAAATCGCGGCCGATGCAGTCGTGCTTGCGCTCGGCGGAGGCACCTGGCCGAACTTGGGATCCGATGGGGGATGGGTTGATATTCTACGACGAAAGAATATTAAAGTTGCCGAACTGAAGCCGGCCAATTGCGGTTTTACCTGCGCGTGGAGCGATATTTTCAAGTCGCAGTTCTCCGGCATGCCGCTAAAGACTATTTCAATCACGCATCGTGACCGCAAGGTAAAAGGCGAGGTCATGATCGATGAGCACGGCGTAGAAGGTGGTGCCATCTATGCTCTCTCCGCATATATTCGTGACGATATTGTCGCAAACGGAAAAGCGCAAATATCCATTGATTTGCGTCCCAGTATGACCGAACAGGACCTTATCCGAAATATATCCGTTCCGCGCGGCAAGAAGAGCTTTTCAAATTTTATGCGCGGGGCGTTATCTTTTTCGCCGCTTGAGATCAATCTTTTACGGGAATCTTATCCGGATGTTGCTGCCTTTTCCGCGCCTGACATGGCATGCGCCATCAAACAACTTCCTCTGGTGCTAAAGGCCCCCTTTCCAATGGAGAAATCCATATCCAGTGCCGGCGGTATCCATCTGGATGAATTGACCGATGGCTTGATGCTTAAGAAAATGCCCGGTGTTTTTGCCGCCGGAGAAATGCTGGATTGGGAGGCCCCGACCGGCGGGTATTTGCTTCAGGCCTGTTTTGCGAGCGGCATCTGCGCGGCGCGGGGTGTTCTCGGACATCTTGGAATTCCGGCCCCGCAATAAAACGGAACAAAGCGGCATCTGATGCGTTCTCAAAGAGGAGCACATCATGACAGAGAAAAGCCAACATATTCTAAAACCTGACAAAAACTGCTGGCGGATTGAAAAAGCGAATCACGCCTCCATGATTGTCGATGCCGAAGATTATTACCGCGCATTGCATGAGGGGATCTGCAAGGCGAAGCGCTCCTTATTTTTATTCGGATGGGATGTCGACGGCCGCATCCCCCTTCTTCGCGGGGAAGAGGCGAAAAAAGATTGTCCTGTTACCTTGCACGATCTGATTACCAAAAAGGCGCGTGAAAACCCCGAATTCGAAATCTATATCAGCCAATGGGATCACCCCTTTATCTTTGCGGGTGACCGGGAATTCCTTGCGGCGGCACGCTGGCGTGCAGAGGAGTGCCCCAACATCCACTTCCGGTTCGACCGTATTATTCCCATGCAGGCGAGCCAGCACCAAAAGATTGTCGTGATCGATGATGAAATCGCCTATAGCGGCGGTCTTGATGTTGGTGTTGTTCGCTGGGACGGGCGTATGCATTGTCCCGACAATCATCACCGTTATGATTTCGAAGAAGACAAGAAGAGCGGTGCCGGACCATACACCCCCAATCACGATGTACAGATGGTGGTATCCGGCCCCGCTGCGCAGGCGTTAGCCGAACTGGCGCGCAGGCGGTGGTTCCTTGCTACCGATTACGAGGCAATTCCCATCCACCCCTATAATGTCGAAGGTATTCCCGATGTTTGGCCGGAAAAAAATCCGCCACAATTTTCGGATGTGGAGGTTGGCATATCCTTGACCTTTCCGCCAATCGGGGAGACACCCGCTATACGCCATATTGAAAATTTATATTACGACCAGATCGCGGCGGCGGAGCATTTCATCTATATCGAAAATCAGTATCTGGCGAATAACAACATCGCGCGGGCGATCAACAAACGTCTCAAGGAAAACCCTCGCCTTCGCGTTCTGATATATAGCTCGCGCGATCCGCAGGGTCTGGCCGAAGAAGTTGCTATGTGGACAAAACGGGTGAAGTTCAGACGTGTGTTGGAGAAGGGCGCTGTCAAGGACCGCGTTGCCATGACTTACAGTATCAGCAAGGGTAAGAACACACATTGCGCCGTCCACGTTCATGCCAAGGTTATGATCGTCGATGACAAATATTTGCAGATAGGATCGGCGAACATCAATGACCGTTCCATGGATCTGGATTCCGAATGCGATATGACCATCATCGGCCAAACCGCCAAAGACCGCGCCCAGATTGCCGACCTCAGGAACGATCTTATCCGCGAACATTCCGGCATGGAGAAAAAAGATATTCAGGCCCTGATAGACAATGGTCATCCGATTAATGATTTTTTGGTGGATGTGCCGCATAGCACCCAGCATTTCCGCAAAATCCGCGATTCGATCAGTTTAAAAGCCCGTA